>CAYLZS010000184.1:0-20493 GCA_964388065.1 uncultured Granulosicoccaceae bacterium | reverse complement strand
TTGGGAATACACCCGAATTGTCCATGTCCTGCACTCGCACTAACGTGTGTTTGATCGACTACCGAGTCAAATGCAGGCGACTAATTATCTCATCAAAGTGCTGCACAAGCTCTGTCGCAGTTTTTGCGGTTGCCGCAATATAGAAATCGGGGCGGATAATAAAATAGGTGGCATCAATAGACGACAACCAACGTTCGTAAGTTGCATCCACATCAATCGCGTCACAGCCCTCTGAGCCGATAGTAATTGTTCTGCCATCCAGGAATTGCAATGCTTCAAGTTGTACTGAGGTAAGAGCATTGGCCGGATCTTCTTCAAACCCCACAACCATCCAGCCCTGACCAATCATCTGGTCAAACAGTCCCTGTTTTCCATCAACTTCCACTGTGCCCTGCGTAGAGAGCTCACCTGCTGCCGCTGTCGCTTCACACCATACACCCGAACCGAGATGCACCAGATCACCAGTAATGGGCTCATGATTGCGAGCAGCAAGTTCAGCCATCATTTTCTTGTCGCGCTCTGCTGCTTCTGCTTCGTCGGTTATGCAAATTATATTGCCAAGCTCCTGACTGAAGTCGATATAGTGCTTTGCATGATGAATGCGTTCACTGACGTAGCTGTCGAGCACAGCGTCATCTAACTTGCCTTCAACAATGGCATTTAACCGCCAGGCGAGTGCTACCGCATCGCGAAAACCCGCACACATCCCCTCGCCTGCAAAAGGCGGCATCAGGTGTGCAGCATCACCGGCAATCATACATCTGCCAACACGCCACTGTTTTGCCCAGCGCGATTGAAAGCGATAGACCGCACTGCGTTCGAGTTCTGCGTTATCCGGGTTTAAACCCCATGGCTTGAGTAAGCGCCAGGCGCTTTCAGGCCTGGCTATCTCTTCAGATGACTCACCCGGTAGTACCATAAACTCCCAACGTCGTCTGCCGGGGCCACCGGGTACCAGTGTGGTCGGTCGCTTCGGGTCACACAGTTGCCATTGCGCAGGTGAGACGGTGTATCCGGCGTGTGGCACCATGTCTAGTATAAGCCAGTCAAAGAAGTAGCCTTTATCAACCACTTCAATATCTAACTGCTCTCTTACAAAACTATTTGCACCATCACATCCGACCACATAACTTGCCGTCAGCTCTTGTTGCTTGCCGTCAGTACCAACACGCTCTTCAGTTTCACGCAACCCGACGGTCACTGAATTAGCATTTTCCTGCAATGATTCTGCCTGCCAGCCACGAACAAGATTGATAGAGTCAATAGTGGATGCGATCTCCAGCAACCTGGCTTCAAGCTCCGGCTGGTTAAACCAGTAGGTTACCCGCCAGCCCGACGATGAAACACTTTTCCAGTCAACAATCTGCAGATCCTTTCGCTCTGCATTTTTCCAGTAGTACAACTCTTCGTGGTATTGAATGGCCGAATCGTTATTGCAGTCGATACCAAAGGTGGCGAGGATACGTGCTACCTCATGGTCCATAGTGACCGCACGCGGTCTGTCATAGATGGTCGGCCATCGTTCAACCAGCGTAACGCGCTTGCCCTGTGTACCCAGCAGTATGGCAAGCAGGGTCCCGACCGGTCCGGCACCGACAATTGCAATATCTGCATCTGGTGACATGTTTTTGGATCAGGAGTGAGTCGCGAAAGACACCTGATGTCAGAGTGCAGAAACCAGCGCGCCGAACAGCGAATCAATTTTTGCCAACACAGGATGATCCTTAACCTGATAGTTACTGCAATGGTCTTCTGAAGTTTGGTGTATGACTTGCGTGCTGCCAGCGGCGTTCTCGGTAATCGCAATGCGCATCGGAAGATCAAGGCTCATTGTTATATCCGCCTGCATAAGTTTTGTACCACCTTCCGGGTTACCAAATATCAGTACTCTTGATTCCGGCATTTCCAATCCGACATCGCTGGCATTCTTTTTATGGTCAATTTCACAGAAAATAGTAAAACCTTTTTCCTGCAGCATCTTTTTGATCTGGCTTGTTGAGTCAGCGACTGAAGGTGACACTTCAATGACTTTCATTATATTTCCAACTGTTGTGATTTATAAAAATAAAGGAAAAACAAACAACTAATATTAGCTACTTCGTACAGTATCTATTGCACACCAACATCAATCAATTCTTCATCGCTGCTGATATCTTTATTGGCATCAGAGCGTACAGATTGAAGCTTATCAAGATAAGTTTTATCCACATCACCCGTGACATAAATGCCATTAAAGCAACTGGTTTCAAACTTCTCCAGAGAGGGTCGCGACTCACGCACACAATCAATCAGATCTTCCAGATCCTGATAAACAAGACCATCAGCGCCAATTGCCTCACGTACTTGTTCAACAGTTCTGTCATGTGCAATTAGCTCGTAGGCTGCCGGCATGTCTATGCCATAGACATTCGGATAGCTCACCGGTGGTGCGGCTGACGCCATATACACTTTTTTAGCACCGACCTCACGAGCCATCTCAACTATTTGCTCAGAGGTAGTACCACGGACAATAGAGTCATCAACCCACAGCACATTAAGGTCTTTAAACTCAGATCCTATCGGACTGAGCTTTTGTCTTACGGCATTACGCCGCATCGTTTGCCCGGGCATAATAAAAGTTCGACCGATATAGCGATTCTTAACAAACCCTTCACGGTACTTAATACCCAGTTGCATGGCGAGTTCAAGCGCTGACGTATTACTGGTGTCGGGAATTGGAATCACTACATCGATATCGTTATCCGGCCACACACGCTGAATTTTTTCAGCAAGCTTTCTACCCATAGCAAGACGCGAGCTGTATACCGAGACATTATCGATAACTGAATCCGGTCTGGCAAAATACACGTATTCAAAAATGCAGGGATTGAGTTTCGTCTTTTCAGCACACTGTTTAGTGTGTAACTCCCCCTGTTGAGTAATATAGACTGCCTCACCTGGCTCCAGATCACGCACCGGTTCAAAACCAAGTCCGGTCAGGGCAACACTTTCGGACGCCAAAATATACTCGGTACCATTATCTGACTCGCGCTTGCCTAAAATCACAGGTCGAATACCGTAGGGATCGCGAAAGCCAACCACACCCCGCCCGACCAGCATGGCAATTACCGCATAACCGCCGGCGCAGCGTTTGTGAACCGCACTGACCGCTTCGAATATATGATCCGGTTGCAGCTTGTCAGACTGTGCAGCTCGTTGCAGCTCATGTGCAAAAACGTTGAGCAGAACTTCACTGTCGGAGCTTGTGTTGATGTGTCTTCGGTCTGTTCGATACAGTTCGCTCTGCAGCGCTTCAGCATTGGTCAGATTGCCGTTGTGTGCGAGCACAATACCAAACGGGGAATTTACATAGAACGGTTGTGCTTCAGCTGATATGCGTGAGCCACCTGCAGTCGGGTAGCGCAGGTGCCCGATTCCCATCGACCCCTGCAGACGCATCATGTGTGTTTCACGAAACACTTCTCTGACCAGACCAGGTGCTTTTCGTACATACAATTTGCGATCGTCGCAGGTTGCCATACCAGCTGCATCCTGCCCGCGATGTTGCAGCAGAGTCAGACCATCGTATAGTTGCTGATTTACCGCTCTGTGGCCGACAATGCCAATGATGCCGCACATGCTATTGCCCGTTTTTCACAAGCGTGAGATTGTAAACGGTTGCAGCGCTGTACGGTGAATTGTTTACAGGCTTTAGCGCAAAACAGCGACGCCGCAGAACCTGCAGCAATACAAAACTTTGCCAGTTATTAGCCAGTAATCAAAAAGGATTCAGCTGAAACACTTTCGCCAGACTTTCCGGCATAAACTGACGGATGGCATCTGAAGCACGCAAAACAGACGGCAACAACTCGGACTCAGCCCAAAATCGTTCTTTTGGCAGTGAAGTGCTGCTGGCGAGCATTGCAAGCAATGCCACAATCACCACGCCACGAACCAGACCGAGGATAACCCCAAACAGTCTGTCCACTATAGTAAGCCCGGTAACTCCGAGGATTTTGCGCAACAGCCAGCTAATTACGCTCAGCGCGATAAACGCTCCAAAAAAAAGAATGGTCGCCGCAACAATTGCGCGAGCTGTCGGGCTCTCTACCGTCGCCGGCAGCATCTGACTGAATTCGGTCGTAAAGTTGAACGGCAACCACAGAGCAAATAACCAGGTGAATAGCGACAGT
Source organism: uncultured Granulosicoccaceae bacterium (assembly GCA_964388065.1). Classification (GTDB taxonomy): domain Bacteria; phylum Pseudomonadota; class Gammaproteobacteria; order Granulosicoccales; family Granulosicoccaceae. The sequence continues at coordinate 16,321 of CAYLZS010000184.1, read as the reverse complement.
ATCGACGTGGTGAATCCCCGATACAGGCCAAACAAGCCTGAAATCACAATTGCGCCGATTATGAACAGGTCCAGGGTGTTAAGTGTCATTGATTACTGTCTCTGCTTGTTAACACTATTGTAGCAGCAGCTGTACGCTTTCGTTTGATCACACATCATCGCCTGACCATCAGACTCTCGACTCGATAGTCCTGATCGATGCGATTCTGCAACGCCAGAGCGTCAATTTGGTTAGCAAACGGCCCGACAACAACGCGAATCAGCGTTCTGTTTTTGCCTGTCACCCGGTTCGCATACGCTGGTAAGTTTTGCCCACGCAGCCGGTTCAGCAGCTTGATTGCATTGGTATCGCGCACGAAACTCGCCACCTGGATATTCCAGCCAGTTTGAATTGGGGTGTCAGTGAAATTGCCGGAGCCTGCCACCGGTTGCGGCGAAATTACTGCCGGTCCGCTGGCTGCTGCCGCCGCCACCTGACCGGAGAGCGTGGTCACAGATGCGGGTGTCACACTGGGTGCCTGCAGTCCGGCTGTTGAGGTAATTTCCGGCAAGCTGACATTAACCGACTCACGCTCTGGCGCTTCAAGCACCTCAACAGCACCTGCCGACTGCTCGGAAACAGCTGGCTGGCGCGAAGAAAAAGATTTCTCAACCACAGGTCTGGGTGGCTCTAACGGCAGTGTTTCAGCGTACTCGTACTCTCTTTGCGAGCCGGAGCCATCCAGCACAAACGGCAGCACAACGACCGCCAGTGCAAGCAGCACAGCAGCCCCTATCAACCGCGCAAACAATTGCTCGTCTCTGAACTCCCTGCGACCTTTTGACACGTGCCCAGCCCGTGATGGTTCAAGTGTAAGAGTATCTGTCAAGATGCTGCACTCTTGTCGAAAACTAGTGTAATTTTATCCACTCCTTAAACTGTCGCTGTTGAAACTGTCGCTGTTGCCTGGCTCTGCACACCTGTGGCGGCTACAGATTCCTCAACGGCTTCCACCTTCCGATTCGGGTGCCGCACCGAGCTCAGCAAGTGCAGGTCCAACTACGTGAAACGATCCGAGCACCACTACCCTGTCCTCAGGACCTGATTGTGCAACAGCCGCCTGCACTGCATGAATTACCGAAGCGAAAATCTGACGACTTTTTACACTGTGCCGGCGCAGCTCGCGGTCAATATCCACGCCTGCCATCGCACGCGGATAATCAATTTCCGCAATAAACCAGTCATCCATTACCGGAGACAGAGATTCGACAATAACACCTGCGTCTTTATCCAACATACAGCCAAACACAGCCCGCGTTCTGCCGGACACTTTTTCTGACTCAAGGTACTGGCGGAGTTTATCGGCCGCTGCACCGTTATGCGCCACGTCGAGAATCACCGAGGTGTTATCCAACTCAACTAATTGCATGCGACCGGTCATAGTGACTTGTCGCAATGCCGCTTCAATGACAGCAACCGGTGGTGCTTCTGCTAAAAAGGTTTTTACAGCACATATTGATACAGCAGCATTGTCACAGGCCCACTGGCCTTTTATCACAGGCAGCGGAAGATCAATACTCAACTGTGAATCGCAGTAACGCCAACGGCTGTCGCTAAGCTTTTCGATAGTAAAATCGCACCCGCGTTGCAACAACGTTGCTCCCACATCAGCGGCTACCTTCGCAATACTTTCTGGTGCATCAGTGTCGCCACATATAAGAGGACATCCACGACGCGCCACGCCGGCTTTTTCAGCACCAATAGATTCTCGGTCATCTCCCAGCCAGTCTGTGTGATCAATACCAACAGAGCTAATACACGCAACCTCACTGTCCCACGCATTGGTCGCATCCAGTCTGCCACCCAGCCCTACCTCAAGCAGAGCAACATCAATATGCGCATCGGTAAAACACCAGATAGCAGCAAGCGTTGTGAATTCAAAATAGGTTAACGCCACATCTCCACGGGCTTTATCGATTGCATCAAACGATCGACACAACTGCTCATCGCCTGCACGTTTGCCGTTAACAACAATGCGTTCATTAAAATGAATAAAGTGCGGGGACGTATAGACACCCGTGCTATACCCGCATGCTTTTAGCATTGCATCGGCATAGGCCACCGTTGAACCCTTACCGTTGGTACCGGCAACAGTTATTATGCGAAAGTTCGGAGCATCAAGGCCAAGGTTCCCCGCTACCTGCTTTATTCTGCTCAGACCAAGCTCGATCTTATCCGGTTGCATTTGCTCAAGGCGTTGCAACCAGTCATGCAGATTAGCCGTCAACAGGTTTAGGCTCGTCTCCACCGGATTCAACTGTCTCTAACGTCAGATCAGGTGATTGACGGCCGGTGAGCTGTGCAAGAATGGTGGCAAACTTTGAACGCATTTCACGCCGATCAACAATCATGTCAATCGCGCCGTGCTCGAGTAAAAACTCTGAACGCTGAAAGCCGCTGGGCAAAGTTTCACGTACCGTTTGCTCAATCACACGAGGACCTGCAAAACCAATTAGCGCACGCGGTTCTGCAACGACAAGATCGCCAAGCATTGCAAAGCTTGCTGAGACACCACCCATGGTTGGGTCAGTAAGTACAGAGATATAAGGCACACCACGGCGTGACAACTGCGCCAGCGCCGAGCTGGTTTTACCCATTTGAAAAAGCGATACCAGAGCTTCCTGCATTCGCGCACCACCCGATGCAGTAAAGCAGATGAACGCGGCGTTGTGCTGCAGGGCGGTATCTGCTGCCCGAACAAATTTTTCCCCGACCACAGAGCCCATCGAGCCCGCCATAAACTGATACTCAAAAGCCGCAGCCACCACGGGCACACCGTGTATTGAGCCATAAAGTGCCACCATGGCATCTTTTTCATCACTTGCTTTGGCGGCCTGAGTTAATCGCTCACTGTACTTGCGGCTGTCTTTAAACTTCAGATAGTCAACAGGCTCAAGGTCTGGCGCAATCTCTGTGCGTGGCTCTGTATCAAGCAGGGCTTCAAGCCTTGCTCTGGCAGATATTCTGCGATGATGACCGCATCGCGGACAAACACTATGACTGCGCTCGAGATCGCCGGAGTACAATACGTTGGCGCAACTCTCACACTTTACCCACAGACCTTCAGGTACTGATCCACGGTTGCGACTATCGGTTCGAACCCGCGAGGGCATTAGTTTGTCAAACCAGCTCATTGATCACCTGCTACTGACTTATTAATTTTACTGTCTGCCGCTCGTACACATTGTATAAATTGCTTCATCATTGCACGATCTTTGATGCCACGGCCCGACTCAACACCACTACTGACATCTACCGCGGTTGGCCTGACCTGCATAACGGCTTCGGCAACATTGTCACAATCGAGACCACCGGCCAATATCAGTGGCGCTGGAAAATCATTCGGCACACGGCTCCAGTCGAATTGTTCACCACTGCCGCCCGCCCCACCGGACACATTGCTGTCGAGCAGAAATCCGCGGGCACCAGTATATTGTGCCGCATAACTCTGCACATCAGACACGGATTTCATCGCCACTGATTTAATATAGGGGCGATCAAACGACTGACAAAATGAAGGAGACTCCGTGCCGTGGAACTGCAACAACGACAACGGTAGTTTTTCGAGCACCGCATCGATAACATTTTTCGCTTCGTTCAAAAACAGGCCGGTCACCATGACAAACGGCGGCAATGCCCGAACAATTTCCGCAGCGGTCTCAACAGTGACATGTCTGCTACTCGGTGGATAAAACACCAGACCCAGAGCATCGACCCCACTATCACAGGCGGCCACTGCATCCTGAACACGGGTCAGGCCACAGATTTTAACCTGGGTGTAAGAGGCTTCAGAATTGATTGGCACAATAGACGGCGACCCTGAACGGGTGTCTGATTTAATTGCCGCAAACGATACCACAACTGCGCCTGCTCTGGCGTTGTCATGCTGTCGAAAAGCGCGACCGGACGCAACCGCAAACCTTTGCTCAAGTCTGCGCTAATCATTCCGCCCACACCTTCAAGCGGCCTGTTTCAGATAGCCACAATTAAAATCGCCAGCAAACCGGAGACCGCGGCAGACTAAGGCAGTCCGACTGGCAGGAAAGGTACACTCTCCTGCCAATGCGGTATACCAAAACACTCATCGTAGTGTGGCCCCATAAAATATAAACCGTGAGGAACCGATGTCATTCCCGCCAGGGTGCGGTCACGTGACTCAAGCACTGAGGCAATCCAGTCGATCGGCTGATCACCGGTACCGACGCTTATCAGGCTGCCCACAATAATGCGCACCATGTTGTGCAGAAACGCATTGCCCTCTACCTGCACTATCACGTGCTGGTTTACACGCGTAACCTCAATAGCGGTTATTTCACGAATCGCATGTTTAGCCTGACAACCGGCTGCACGAAAACTACTGAAATCATGTTCGCCTGTCAGTGCCTGTGCTGCATTGTGCATTGCCACTTCATCCAGCTGACGAAAAACAACACCGACACGCTGATGCTGGAGTGCTGATCGGGCTGGCTGATTTAGTATGAAGTAGCGATAAGTCCTGCCAAGTGTTGAGTGACGTGCATGAAACTCATCATTGACTGCAACAACATTGCGCACCGAGATATCGTTTGGCAAGTGCGCATTGACTCCCATGACCCACGCTTTAAGTTCTCGTGACTGGTCTGAGTTAAAGTGCACGCACTGTTGCCAGGCATGTACGCCGGTGTCGGTACGGCCTGACGCAACCACCACGATGTTTTCATCCGCGACTTTGCACAGCGCTTCTTCCAAAGCCTGTTGTATGGACGGGCTATGTTCCTGCCGCTGCCATCCACAATAGGCGCTGCCGTCATACTCAATACCAAGTGCATACCTAGCCACCCAGCGATACTTCCTGTAGTTCGTATCCGGTAAGCAGTTGCAGCAAACACCGCAGCATAGAAAAGAGAGTAAGTCTCATACGCTGATTGTAACTTTTGCAGGTCGTCTTTTGCGATGAAATTCAGGTTAAAAGTTACAGGCAAAAAAAAAGGCGCCGGTTAAGGCGCCTTCAGTTCGTATTGCTTTTATAGTTTTATTTTAATTTCTTTAGTAACTCATTCGCTTCAGTCTGCTGCAATGGATTACCTCTGGCAGCAATATCCTTTAGCGCTTTAGACGCGTTTGCATCATCGCCCATATCGATATAGGCCTTGGCAAGATCGAGCATGGTTTCCATCTCGTCCGCGCCACCTGCTATCGGGCTGTCTACCGGCAGGTCTGTTTCATTGCCAGAACTATTGTTGCCGCCATCATGGCCGCCAGCATTGCCGAGCGAATTCAGTTCAGCATCCTCAAGCGTCAGGTTATCGAATGTGCTGTCGACATCAGAATTGGTGAGATCCATCGTACCGAGATCTCCACCAGACATCTGGCTGCCGGCCACTTCTTCGAGGTTCATTGTGCCGTCGTCGTCGAGGGCCGCATTGTCGAAGTCATCCAGTGCCATGCCACCCACATCTCCAAAGTCTGTCGTGTCATCAGCCATGGCACCCAGATTTCCAGTTGCCTGCAGCTCATCAACACTAAACTCGGAACCTGGATCTATCGTTTGATCCAGCAGATCCTCAGCACCTGACTCGACTGATTCCATTGCTGATTCAATCCCGCCGGAAGATGCGTTTTTGGCACTAGCTATCGCACCCGCTGCAGCTGCTCCTGTCGCTGCAGCGCCTGCCGCAACAACCCCCGCTGCAGCCCCGGGCTTATTGCTGGACGGGTTGAGCTCCGCTTCCATCTCGGCTATGCGGGCAGCATGACCAGATGAAGGGAATTTCTCGGTGAACGCCATTGCTGTTTTCTTGAAATCATCGGGATTTTTCTGGTCGTAATAATTTTCAAGCAATTTGAAGTGGTATTCCTGATTGTCAGGCGAGCGTTCAATCGCCGTTTTGAGTAAATCTTCTGCCTGACCATGCAATCCATAGCGCAGGTAAACCTCTGCTTCGGTAATCGTGTCATCGAGTGCAACCGCTTCCAGCTCTTCCTCTTCTGCTGACAGCTTTGCTTTGTTATCCGCTTGTGTCGGTGCCTGCGGTGCTGGGGCCGGTTCTGTTACCGGCTCTGGTGCAGGTCTTGCGGCCTCCACTTCAGATCTCGTTTTCGTAGCGGCAACTCCCGCAGTTCCGGTGACTGCTGCCGCTGCCGCGGCTGCTGCCGCTGCACCGCTGCTATTACCAGTACGCTGTTGCACCTGCCCGGCGGTATTATTATTGTCTTCGCCGTACATCGCCTGTTCCTGCTCATAGCTGGCACCAGAGCGAGATGGCACAGGACGCGCAGCTTCAGCGCGTGGTCGCAAACTCACTTCTTCTTTTGCTGGGTGTTTGCGACGTCTCAGGCCCCATGCGGCAAGCAGACCCAGCAAGGATACCCCGGCACCGACCGCCAGTACGTTTTTGCGATTGCCGATCAATTCCTGCAAAGGGGCGAAGCCGAGTAGTCCGCCAACTGCAGCAGAGCCGCTGTCCAACATGCTCTCACCTGTGTCTGTGGCCTTATCTACCATACCCGCGGCATCGGTATCATCGGTCTCAGAAGTTGCCTGTGTAGCGGCAGCCTGTGTTGCAGCCGCCTGGGCAGCTGCAGCTTTGGCAATGGCAGCTCTGTCCAGCCTTCCTGTCGAACCTTCGCTAACTGCTCTTCAGCCACTCGCGCAGCATCGGCTTTTTCCAGCTCCATTTTCTGAGCCTCAACTTCTTCAAGCTTTGCCTGTAGTCGTTCACTCTCTTCCTGAGCTTCCCTCAGTACGCGCTGATTCTCGACAACCGCTTCACCTTTGATGCGGGCAATTTCTGCTTCTGCTTCAATACCAATGCGAGCCTTTTCATCTTCAAGCTCAGACAATATCCTTTCGCGCTCAGCCTTTGCCTGAGCTAACAGAGAAGTTTTCTCAGCTTCAGCCTCTCGAACCAGGTCCGCTTTTTCCATTTGCGACGAGGCTACAAGTTCACGCTTTTCTATTTCAAGTGCTGCAAGCTGGGCTCGCAGAGAATCTTCTTCAGAAGATATCCTGACTGATTGCGCCTGTGCTTCTGCATCGGCAAGATTTTTTTCAAGATCAGCCTGTCGATTGATAGCTTCCTGAGCCTCTGCAAGATCCCGATTAAGACCCTGCTGCAATGCTGCAACATCGGTTGAGGCATTTGAAAGTTCGTTTATTTGTGCATCGATCGCTGCAACATCAGACTCTGCAGAGGTCACTTCATCCTGCAAAGATTGCAGATCATTCTCACGCAGTGTAATCAGAGTATCTATTTCTTCGACATTGTCAGTGAGGCTATCGACTCGCCCTTGCAGGTCATCGCGCTGCATTGTCTCTTCGGCCAGCTCGTTCTGCGCCTGTTCTAAACGGCTGTTGATACTTGCGAGGTCACTGCCCGCAGTATCACTAATAACAATATCTGCATCAGGCAATGTATCGATAACCGGCTCAAGAGAAGAACCGGAACGATTAAAGTTGCGTACAGGCGGTTTGTTGTCACGGGTCCAGGAGCTCACAATGGCAAGCGCTGTTGCAGGTTCGACAAGCGTCTGTGAAGCAGTTGTCGGAATCTGCAGAACAGCACCATTACGCAGTCGGTTCATGTTGCCGTTGACAAACGCAGTCGGGTTGGCATCAAGCAGGGCCACCATCATCTGGTGCGGACTCGTTGAGCGTTCTTTTTGAGCGTTCGCGATACTCCACAGCGTATCTGAAGTTTTAATTCTGTAAGTCTCACCAGATGTTTCTACAGCCTGGTTGCGAGCAGCGTTTCGGGCAGCATTGTCTGCAGCACTCTGGCCAGGTGACAGCTCATTAATAACACCGGACAAATCGATTTGATTACCTGCAGCGTCGCTGTCGTTGGTCGCAAAATCTAAGTCAGGAAATATTTCGGCAATGGTATTAGCGTTTGTTGAATCAGCTCCGGCTACAGTTTGTTCCGACGCTTGCGACTCTGATTCGAACGATGGAATCGGTACCACAGTTTCGGTGAACTGAACCGTTGGCTCGGAGGAAGATGCGTCAGGTCCTACAAGGGTCCGAAGCTCTTCACCGGCTATTACCTCACCACCGGCATCGGAATCGAACTCATTGCCAAATATTGCGTTGTCTGTTGCATCGGTTTCATCCTGAGCACCAAGGTTACCAAGTCCTACCGGTTCACCGTTTCCACTTACAATTGTAGAGTCGGAACCGCTGACAATAACTCCCTCGTCAAACTCCGGAGTGAGGTTAAGTTCCTGTTCCAGAGAAATCACCACCCCGTCGTTATCTGTAACAGTGGGAGCAGAATCTGTTTCAGCAAAAACATCTTCATCGGGGACAAACAGATTGTCAGTTTCCGTAGCTGCGGTATCCCTTACAGCTGTGTCAGTGGTTACCACTGGTACTGTAAAAGTACCGGCAGTGGTTTCAGTAAAGATCACTTCATTGCCGGTATCGTTGCCGCTTAGGTTATCAGCAACTGTTGTTGCTGCTGCGGTACCACCGCCAATAACCCCTGCCGTAGTCAGATCTATTGCAACACCACCGCCGTCAGCGGTACCACTGCCGATGGCACGCTCACTTGCAAAGGTGGTCGTCTGGTCAACAGGGTCTGCAGCATCTGCAAACGTTGGCGGATTTAATAGCACTGTGTACTCTCTGACAAGCTTTACGCTTCCCGGCGCGTTGACTTCAATCAGGAAATTTAAAAATGGCTCAAGCACCGGGCTGTCACTTGTTACTTTAACCACCGCCTTTCCATCTGGCCGGTTATCAACCGCAAAAACAACCGTGGACAGCACCGGCAGCAGGTCAAGCCCTGCACGCGCAAATGCATCAGAGGATGCGAGCCTTACCTGCATATTCTGAAGCTCATCCTCAGTGGCCGACAGAATCTCAATCTCTGCATCCAGCGATTGATTCAGCGCTGAATACATTTCAATCTCACCCAGTCCAAGCGCATGGGAAACTCCCGTTACACCTGAAAGACTTAGACTTACCGCGGCAGCAATGGCTATTTTTCGCACAGTTTTACGATCTCTTTTCATAAACAAAAGCAGGTCAAATGGTCAATGGTGAAAAGGCACCAACGCAATGCATCTAACGGGTATGATCCCTAAATGCCTGGCCGGTTCCCGGACCATCCATTCAAATATCCAGTTTTTATGGCTTTTTATTAGGTTGAAATTATAGTTTTCGGTGCTGAATTCATCGCTGAATCATCGCGCGTCAAACTTTCGTACCATTGATATAGTACGGGACTTTCAATTAGGCAAACTGAAACGGTACAAATCTTGACGAGCGAAATGCGCGAAGTTCAATAACTAACGATACAGACTGACATTGCCAGTACAACCATACAGTTATCATATCTTGTTAAAAGGACTGTTCCGGGTGCGTCCCGGAAACGGAAATAATTTAACACCACACACACCAGCCGCGACAGCTCCTCCTTATTTCAGCAGCTGCAGAGTGCGGCGAAGTGGTTCTGCAGCACCCCAAAGTAACTGATCGCCTACGGTAAAAGCACTTAAAAACTCGGGTCCCATGTTCATTTTACGCAACCGCCCGACCGGTACATTCAAAGTTCCGCTGACATAAGCCGGCGACAACTTATCAATGGATGCCTCACGGGTGTTGGGTACAAGCTCACACCATTCATTCTCACTTCCCAGGATGTCCTCGATATCACTCATAGGAACGTCCTTGCGAAGCTTAATTGTCAACGCCTGCGAGTGACAGCGCATTGCACCAATGCGAACACACAGACCATCGACCGGGATAACTGCGTCACCGCTGCGTTCAAGAATTTTGTTTGTTTCGGCCTCGGCTTTCCATTCCTCCCTGCTCTGCCCGTTTCCAAGATCGGTATCAATCCATGGAATTAAACTGCCGGCAAGCGGAGCACCGCAGTCCTCAGTCGGAAAAGAAGCGTCGCGAAACGCGGCATTGATACCGCTGTCGACATCAATGATCGAACTGTCTTTATCGGTTAAAAGATTGGCCACCGAATCATTCAACGTGCCCATTTGAGATATCAGCTCCCGCATCGCACGGGCACCCGCACCGGAGGCCGCCTGGTAAGTCATGGAGCTGCACCATTCGATAAGATCTTCCCGGAACAAACCGGCAAGGCCCATCATCATCAGGCTGACTGTGCAGTTACCACCAATAAAATCTTTCTTGCGCGAATTCAATGCACCGGCAATGACTCCGTCATTGACCGGGTCGAGCACGATCGTACTGTCCGGCTGCATACGAAGGGTTGATGCTGCATCTATCCAGTACCCATCCCAGCCAGCAGCTCGCAAAGCCGGGTGAATATCTTTTGTATAGTCTCCACCCTGACAGGTCAGAATGACATCCATATCCGACAATACGTCGATGTCGTGCGCATCCAGCAGCGTGGTCGCAGTATCGCCAATGGTCGGACCTGGAATGGTCGGGCCGGGCTGACCCGCCTGTGAGGTTGAAAAGAAACTCGCAGCAATACCTGAGAAATCCTGCTCTTCATGCATTCTCTGCATCAAAACAGACCCCACCATGCCACGCCAACCGACTATCCCAACTTTCATTTGTGTTCCTGATTTTACTCGCAGACCGTATCTGCACGGGTAAGAATATTCAACATACGACAATTATTTAGTTTTTATTTGCACCGCAATAAAAAATTTGTGCGATATTAGACGATGTCCAGATGTCTCGGAGTTTAGAGAATCTGGTCGACAAGCACTATGACCAAATAAATCCGGGACGCTCAGGCGTCCGTGTTTGTGCAGGTAATGGAATGGACCGCAGCACAGAGGAATTTACATGTGGACATAAACAACCTAAAAGCATTCATCGAAGTAGCAGACAAAAAATCGTTTTCGCGTTCTGCTGAAACGCTCAAGTTAACGCAACCGGCAGTTAGCAAACGTATAGCAGCACTCGAAACCGAACTGGCGGCCAGATTGTTCGACCGCGTTGGAAAAAGTGTGCACCTGACAGAAGCAGGTCGGGTGCTGCTGCCTGCAGCCCGACAAATCAGTTCTGAATTGTCGCGCATTGAAGACGTCATTTGCAACCTTGACAGTGAAGTCAGCGGAACTCTGAGCATCGGCGCTACCGAACATGTCGGCACCCACTACCTGCCGCAGGTGCTGAAACCCTTCTGCAAAAACTTCCCCAAGGTCGATATCGATCTGCACTTCGGAAGCTCAGAGCAGGCACTCGAACAAGTTGATGAAGGCCTGCTCGAAATCGCACTGTGTTCGCAGCCACTGCGAAGCAACCAAAAGCGATATCCGAAGTTGCGCAACGTCGAAGTCTGGTCCGACAACCTGGTCATTGCCGTCGCACATAACCACCCGCTGGTTTCAGGTGAAGCTGTATCGCTTCAGCAATTGTCGAAATGCCCCGCTATCCTGCCAACAGAATCGGCATTGCGATCTTCCATTGAAGATATTCTGCTCTCCAATGACCTGACACCTTTTGTGTCTGTCGAGGCCGATGACTTTGAAACTCTTCGTACTATGGCCTCTATTGGCCTGGGCTGGGCCTGCCTGCCGGAGTTTCAGGTCGATGATTCACTGACCGTACTTTCTGTCGAAGAACTAAAGCTCCGGCATTCCATCGCGCTAATCAAACACAGTGATCGAACTCTTTCCCGCGCGGCAAGCACGTTTATAGAGTCCCTGCCGGAAGCATCATCTGACTGACCTGCACACAGTGCGCTGAACTTACAACGTTGGACTGGACCTGCGTTCCATACCCGGGTTTTGAGCGCGATCCCGCAGGCAATGATCAATCAGCACCAGAGCCATCATCGCTTCTGCGATAGGTGTGGCACGTATGCCAACACATGGGTCATGGCGTCCTGTCGTAACCACTTCCTGCGCCTTGTTATTCACATCGATTGTTTGTCCCGGAAGCCGCAGGCTCGACGTCGGCTTTAACGCAACCGAGACAATGACATCCTGACCAGAACTGATACCACCCAGTACCCCGCCGGCATTGTTGGACAAAAAACCATCCGGTGTAATTTGATCGCGATGTTCGCTGCCCTTTTGTACAACACTTTCAAAACCTGCACCGACTTCTACGCCCTTGACTGCACCAATGCTCATCATGGCATGGGCAATATCTGCATCGAGCCGATCAAAGATCGGCTCCCCCCAACCGACCGGTACACCGGATGCCACCACATTTACTCTGGCACCGGCAGAATCACCGGCTTTGCTGAGCTTTTGCATAAACTCAGAAAGCTCATCAATCTGAGATGCATTGGGCCAGAAGAACGGATTGTTCTCAGCTTCTGCACTATCGAATCCTGCGGTATCAAGCACGACAGAGCCGAGCTGCGACAGGTAGCCTTTAATCTCAATACCAAACTGCGTGTTCAAATATTTCTTTGCAATACCACCCGCCGCGACGCGCATGGCGGTCTCGCGAGCAGATGACCGACCACCGCCTCGATAATCTCTAACGCCGTATTTTTTTTGATAGGTCAGATCGGCATGAGCCGGACGATAGAGATCTTTTATTTTGCTGTAGTCTTTTGAACGCTGATCCGTATTTTCGATTAACAAGCCAATGGGTGTTCCGGTTGTTTTACCTTCAAACACACCGGATAAAATGCGCACAACATCATCTTCTTTGCGCTGCGTGGTAAAGCGTGACTGCCCGGGTTTGCGTCGGTCCAGGTCACGCTGTAAATCATCCTCAGACAAACTCAGGCCCGGAGGACAACCATCGACTACAGCACCAATCGCAGGCCCGTGACTCTCTCCAAAGGTTGTCAGGGTGAACAGCTTGCCGAAAGTATTGCCTGACATTCAGATGAGTCCTAAAAAATCACAGGGAGTTGAAAGAAACGGGTATTGTATCTGCTTTATACAGTTTACCTGAACCTTTTGTGAGACAACGCAGTCCGGTTCGCAGAGCTGCATACCGCGCAGCAACAGGCAGAAAACTTGAAAGACGATCAACAACCGCAGGACGACGAAACCAGAATCGGCCAATACATGATCGTCGCCATGTGGGTCATCGGGCTCGCGATTGGCACCCTGCTGGTAAACAATTATCTCAAAAAACTGCGCAACCCCAACAACGAAGTAGTGACATCGTTCGATGGTGAAAAACGCAGCATAACGCTGCAGCGTGGTCGCTACGGACAGTATCTGGTCAGTGGCACAATAAACGGTGCAAATGCAGATTTTCTGGTTGATACCGGCGCATCAAGCGTCAGTATTCCGGTAGACATTGCAGAAAATGCAGGGCTCACACGAGGTGCTGCAATATCTATCAATACAGCCAATGGAATAGGTACAGCTTATCGAACCAAAATAGACCGGCTTAGAATAGGTGATCTTGAGATTCGCAACGCCACCGCGCACATTAATCCCGGACTCAGCGACGAGGTATTGCTCGGTATGAGTATTTTGCAAAACTACGAGCTGGTGCAGCGTGGTAACCAGCTGGTTATTCGCGAGCCCTAGTCAATCGTTTGGTCAATCGTTTGGTCAATCGTATGGCCAGTCGTTTGGTCAGTCGTCTTATACCCGGTTAGTTGATTGATCAGTTGTGTCCAAACATACCTACGCCTGAATCGTTTTCATAAAGCGATCACGAATAACAACCGGGTCCATCGTAATTACCGGCACCTTAACGTTACCCGACTCACACTTGCAAACGATGATCGTCATCTTGTTACTGGCAAGCGCTTGTTCGATAACCTGTGGTGTTTCTGACGCCTGACATTCCACCACATTTTCACAACCACACGCCTGTGCAACTTTTGTCAGCGATGTCTTTTTACCTGCATAGGTAGGCTGATCACCGGTAGATCCGTAACTGCCGTTATCGATAATTAGCAGAATAAAATTATCAGCAACGTTATTGGCAATAGTCGGCAGTGTGCCGAAGTTGGTCAACACCGAACCATCACCGTCGATGGCAATAACTTTTTTATCCTGTGCCAGTGCCACCCCGAGTCCAATAGATGAAGACAAACCCATCGTACCAAGCATATAAAAATTACTGGGCTGATCATCGATCAAATGCAGTTCCTGACTTGGAAGACCGATATTGCAAACCACCAGATGATCGCGAATAACCGGTGCAATTTCACGCAATACTTCAGAACGTATCATGGAGAGATTCCTATTAATTTTTAACTACACAATTTCAGGCAATTAATCAGTAGCCATTCCAAAAACTGGCATCGGTCAGAATAGCCACCGGTTTATTGCACATAAATGTGTGCTTTAAAATTGCATCAAGCTCTTCGACATCAGCTTCTTTGTGGAAGTGATAAGTTGGAATATTCAACTGTGCCAGCAGCGCTTTTGTATGTACCGCCATCTCAACCTGGCAGGCTACCGGTTCGCCCAGCTCACCACGATAGCTGATCAGCATAGGCAGTGGCATGCGGTAGTACTGTATCAGTGTCACCAGCGTATTGATGGTCACACCTATTGCGGTGTTCTGCATAATAATCGCGGGCCGCTTGCCACCCATAAACGCGCCGGCACACAAGCCCATTCCTTCGTCCTCCTTGTTGGAGGGGATGTGATAAATGGAATCATCTGCTTCAATCGCATCGATCACACCGGCCAGTTGTTTACACGGTACGGTGGTGACAAAGCTGATGTCATTATTTTTAAAATCACTGACGATCTTTTCATTTACCGACAATTTGCTCTCCTGACTTTTACGCCCTGCCTGGAATACAAGACCAATTTCTTTAACGTCGAATAGTTATAACTACGGCTCAAGGTTGAATTTTTCATCGGGGAAGTACTTCGCCAGACGGATATCTGCGGTACGTGCATGCCCTTCCATGCCCTCTAGCCTTGAGATTCTTGCTGTCGCTTCTGCCACCGGCTTTGATGCATCTCGTGTCGCCTGCTGCCAGGTAACAATTTTCATGTACTTGTGCACTGACAGACCCCCTGTGTATTTGGCCGAGCGTCCGGTCGGCAGTACGTGATTGGTGCCTGAGGCCTTATCACCAAATGCAACTGTCGTCTCCTCACCAAGGAAAACAGAGCCGTAGCACTTCAATCGATCTTTCCACCAGGGAATATCCTGCGCCTGCACAGTCAAATGTTCCGGTGCGTATTCATCAGACGTCTGTGCCATCTCTTCACGATCGCCGCATAATATGACTTCTGCATAATCCCGCCAGGCAGCCTCTGCATTAACCCGGTTTACCTCAGGCAAATCGGCAATCAGGTCAGGTACTAATTCCAGCACTTTTTCAGCAAGTGGTTTGTTGTCTGTCACCAGCCAGACCGGGGAGTTGTAACCATGCTCAGCCTGACCCACCAGATCAGCCGCTACAATCATTGCATCAGCGGTTTCATCGGCGAGTATCAGGCTGTCGGTTGGCCCTGCAATCATGTCGATACCCACACGACCATAAAGAATACGTTTGGCCTCCGCCACAAACTGGTTGCCCGGTCCAACAAGGATGTCAGCCGGTGGCAAACCAAACAAACCAAACGTCATTGCCGCCACTCCCTGCACACCGCCCATCGCCATCACTTTATCAGCGCCACACAGCGTTGCGGCATAAACAATCGCAGGAGCGATTCCCGGGGTTTGAGCGGACTCGCTGGCCGGTGGCGAGCAGGCAACTATGTGTCCACAACCTGCAACCTTCGCTGTGGTTAC
Source organism: uncultured Granulosicoccaceae bacterium (assembly GCA_964388065.1). Lineage (GTDB taxonomy): Bacteria > Pseudomonadota > Gammaproteobacteria > Granulosicoccales > Granulosicoccaceae. Next base: position 678 of record CAYLZS010000184.1, on the reverse strand, counting down.
TGTCATTATTGCACTGGCGACATGGCTGTAGCGACCACCCGGTATGTAGCACCCGACAGAGTTACACGGAATACTTTTCTGACCCAGTGTAAAACCCGGTATTACTTCGAGCTCAACATCTTCCACCGTTTGCTTTTGCACTTCTGCAAAACGTTTGACGTTGTCATGTGCGAAGGCGATGTCGTCCTTCAATGTCTGCGGTACCGCGTTGCATGCGGTCTCGATCTCTTCATCAGTCAGCAAAATATTGCCATCGTACTGATCGAACTTTGCGGCGTAGCGCAACGCCGCATCATCTCCACCCTGCTCAATATCATCGAGGATGTTTTGTACCGTCTCGCGCACATCTGTGGCGTCGCTGCTTGCCGTCTTGCTGGCTTTTTTCAGATAGGTTCGCGCCATAGGGTCTGTATCCTCCAGAGACAACAACCAACAGTTTTGATTGCCTGAGATCGACTGGTGTCGGGTAATTTGACAAGCAGTGTAAGCGCTTACATTATGAGACGCAAGCAATCAGCCAGGAAACATTGATTGAATCAGAAAGCGTCCCCGACACTTGCAGATGTCGCAAAAGCCGCACAGGTCTCGACGGCGACTATCTCCCGATCAATCAATGATCCGGACAAGGTGGCCAGGAATACTCGCGAACGGATAGAAAAGGCTATCGAGGCACTTGGC
>CAYLZS010000183.1:0-5410 GCA_964388065.1 uncultured Granulosicoccaceae bacterium | reverse complement strand
GACCAAAGGCACGATTGAGCACCCGAATCAGCTACCGCTTGAAGGCGGAAGGGACAAACTAAAGGTGGTCAGATGAAAATGACTGATAGTCATTTTTGTCTATAGATACAGACAAAGGAATGCGGGGATGATCCATAAACTTCACTCTACGCCACTCACCTTTATCAAAAATATGATGCGCTATGGATGATTTCTGCTGGCAACTAAGTGAAGAGATCTGAGCAAATGTTGATCCTACCATTGGAGTATCAATTGAATTTATAGCTGCTTTTTCGTTATTACGAGATCGACGAGCTTTGTGACATCTTTGGCAAAATTTATATGGCCTTGTATTCCACCCACGTGCAGATTTTACAAATGGTATAAAAGACTTTTTACACTCAGCACAGAGGACAGGCGTTAAATGAGGATCAGAATCGGTACTGGGAACCTTCTGGTTTTCGATTTTCAAACTCCTTTTAAATGAGGAAACAGCAGTATTGGACACGGAAATGGAGTTGCGAGCCATCTCTCGACTTTCAACAGCCGAAACAACATTATTAATAGACTTACTAAGAATAGAGGCCATACCAAGTACTTCACGTCTGATTTCAAGATCACAAATACCGGCTACAAGCACGTCTTTTATGATGCAGTCAGTGAAGTCAACATCAAGTTTGCATGAGCATTTAACAGTGTAAGAACATGTTTCAGCCTTACCACGCACACGAGCGGCGAAACTACGGAAAGGTTCATCTCGAAGTTGACACATCGCTAGAAGCTCTGCGCGAGCAACACCTAATGCTACAGGAACAACGGCAAGGGCCTTCATGGCTTTCATAACGTCATTGGTAGGTTGGCTAACAATGTCAGGATGTGACTTAAGGAGAGTGTCACCAAGAGAAGGACAGGCACACTGAAACAGTTGTGCGGAACAATCAGCAGCGTTTAACCCAGAGCCGGTCACAAATGCATTCCATCTACGAGTGAATATATTCCATTCCTCAGGATTAACTCCCATATCGACTTTTGGTCGTTCCAGTTGAGGAGCTCGAGCAGCGGCGGGTACTGATGTGGCAATAGTAGCGTTATGACTGGTAGCGTGAGCAGATAAAAGGGCACATGCAATAGGCTCAGAAACATCTTGGGTCGAATAGGTACAACCAACCACAGGACATTCAATTACAACCATAACAAAAATAAACAAACCCTGACTGAAAAATAAGAACAATTGGCAAATTGATTCGATTGTTGTTGATTATATTTGCATGAAGAAGACTTCTCTGATTAAATAGTTATATTGAACAGATGCAAATAAATCTAAAACGCATAAAGAGGAGTAAGCACACATAAAGTAATAGGTTAAATAGAATTTACAAAACACGTTTAAAGAAGGAAATATAGCACATTAATATCCAAAGGAAATACTACATAATAAGCTATGAACACCACAATACTACATCCCCCACACGTTCGGAAGATGACAAAGAAAAATCTCAACGAACGCAACAATGAAAAAATAACACAAATGACAGAGAAACAGTCATATATCGATCCACTTTCCGCTTTCAGGTTCATATAAAGGACGCGGCTTTTTCACACGACCAGAGCGACGTGGTGATTCATTTACCGGATCAGATGGACACTCATTCTCATTTAAAAGATGCGGAGACTGTACATCTGGAGGAGAGACGTCTTGGTGTAGATCAGCAGGATGAGAGATTGCGAGAGGCTGATCATCTTTATTGCGCATTGGGCCGGAAACTGTAACATCATCTGAAGCATCACCATCATGAGTATGGTAAGAGGTATCTCTGCAGCTGTCTTCATCATTGACAAATTTGCTTTGATCTGGAAATAAAAGAATATCATGTGGGTCGGCCCTCTTACGAAGGAACTTCCTATTGCGCATGGTAAGGCGACCTGAACCTCGAATTTTAATCGTATAACGGTCATGCTCAAGGCATTCCATGATAGTCCCCATGCGGTCCCATTTGTTAGGGTGAAGACCATGACAATTCTGCACAAAAACGGTATCACCGACATGTAGGGCTGGTAAATGCTTGGGACGACCTGGTAATTCTATAGCAGCATCGTTATGATCGGTTAAAGCAGCTTCTTTGCGTTGCCAGACCTCACGCCATCTCAGGCTAACAGACGGGTTGTAGAATTTAGATTGTCTATTGACAAAAGAAAAAGCGTCCCGCAAAGGGTGACCAAAAATTATTTCAGCAGGTGATAAGTTACTCTCGTGGTCAGGATTATTCCGTGCCTGCAGGAGAGCACGCAGGAGGTTATCATTATTTAAGGAACCGTTTGGTTTAACATTGTCACCTAAAAAGCGCTTTATCTTTTTAACAGCTACTTCGGCCCGACCGTTTGACTGTGGGAAGTAGGCTGATGACACTCTGTGATGGATACCCCATTTTTTTTAAAAATCTGACGTAGAAATCGCTACGAATTCGGGCCCACCGTCACTAGACAATTCATCTGGAACACCAAATGTTGCAAAAAACTGACGCAAAGCAGCTTGTAAGCCGAGAGAGCCAGCCGAATGAGTGCCATGTGAAGCAGAAAAGATTTCAACCCAACCAGAGAAACGATCACCTATTAGTAGATAGTGATGTCCATTAAATTCAAAGAAATCGGCGAACACTTTCTCAAAGGGAGTGGTGGCAACAGGTGAGTTAGCAATATACTGCTTCGGCTGAGATGGTGCATTTCGGTTACAAGTTAGGCAATAGTTTCGAGTTTCCTGAATATTGACAGTCATGCCAGGCCAAAATGCAATTTCTCTCGCGTGGGCTTCCATGCCTGAGACACCCTGATGGCCAGAATGAAGGATGTTTAGAAAATGAGAGCGAAGTCGAGGAGGAATAACTACCCTGTCTTGGTAGAGAACAACTCCGTCTAATACAGAAAGTGAGCGACGATGAGGCCAGAATGACACAAGATTTTGGTTACAGAGACTATTTTTACTTAAACAACCAGCACCGACAAAATTACGAAGGAATACCATCTGAGGGTCAGAGGAGAAGGCTGACCCAATTTCACTCCAAGACAGTATCATTGAGTCCTGAATCGATGATTTAATTGAAGCACAAAAGACCGTCTCGAGCTCATCATGAGAAGATGATAAGGTGGGGTTTACGCTGTTCTTCTGGCACGGATATCGTGATGCAGCGTCAGTAGCTAAATTGGTTCTGCCAGGCATGTACTTAATTAAAAATGACCATGGTAGCGTTCTTTGTTTGATGCGAAATAATCTAGAATTGGTTATCTCATCTAACGTTCGTGTACCAAGTAATTTTACGAGAGGTTTGTGGTCTGTGACGACAAGGAGGTTGCTGCATCCCTGCGTGAAATACCTTGATTGTTCCAAACCCCAGGCGACAGCAAGAGCCTCTCCTTCAATAGGTGCATATCGCTCCTCGGTAGCGGACAAAAAGCGTGAGCCGGCCAGCACGATTTTCCAACCAGCAGTGCAACAGGAGGGTAAATCACTTTGACAAAGACAATGTTTCTGAAGTAGAAAGTAACCTATTCCTTGTCGAGACCAGTCAGGCCGCAGGCAAGTCAACTTGGATGGGTCAAATATGGTAACACCGTGCTGAATTAAATCCACTATTGCATCTTTAGACGCATTGAATGCTGTTTCGAGACTATCGTCCCACATAAATGGACAACGTGGACTTAAAAAACGTTTGAAAGGCGCCATGACAGAACGAAGTTGAGCATAAATAGCTACTTGATTTACTAGGCCAAACCAACTACGAATATCCGTGGTGGACCGAGGAGTAGGAAAACTACGAATAGCCTCAACATACTTTGGTAGTGGCGCAATGGAGTTGTTTGATATGTTAAAACCCGCAAAGTCAACGTTTTTGGACGCGAATTGAAATTTTTTAGGGTTTAAAACAATTCCGGACTTGGAAAGTTGTATCAACAGGTCAATCGTTCGCCACCAATGAGTCTCCAAATCGATGTCATAGTGAATGACATCATCAACACATCGCTCTTTGCGTGGAAGGCCTGAGAGTATTTCATCAAACCTCCTATTATAGCCATCACCTGAAGAGACAAATCCTTGTGGAGCTCGCTTATAACGCCACCGACCGAAAGGAGTAATAAAGGTAGTTAAGTGTCTGTCACGCTCATGTAAGGACACACTGTGGTAGCCATTCCATGCGTCACAAACTGTTTTCCAAGTACCTCTAGGGATTCGACGTGCAAGATGAAATGGTGATTCAGACGCAAAAGTTTCGCGTTTACAGAATTGATTAAGCGGTGACAAATCAACTGTACGTCGGGGCGTACCATCGTGCTTCCTCGTTACAACCATACGATGGCACCATTGCACAGGTTCGCCATAAGGAACACGCTCAATGACGCCGAGCTTTTCATCACGCAATAGGTCCTTATGCACCTGATCTTGCCAATGTATAGGAATTTTGGCTGCAGTGTGGCATGCCTTTGGTTTTGCTTGTTCATCAATATGAATTTCAACTGGCGGGCCCTCCATACATGGTAACTTCTGATGAGGGCAAACATTAAAAGTAGAAGCAGAGAAATAGTTCAACAGCCAAGCTGACATTCGTTCGTTATTTTCGGGAATGCACTGGAAGGGAAGCTTTGTGGGGCGGAGTGGAGGTGTAGTACGTACAGGGCAATCACATTTATCAATACGTGAGCTCGGCAAGTCACCATAATGGGAATAAACATGAGAAATATTTGCAGTGTCTCGACGATTCTGACCGTACAAAGACCTCAAAGAAAACTCAGAGGATAGCACTCCTAAATCAAGCAAAGCTTCACAAGAGAGGTAAAACCCTTGAGCATCAGGGCTTACATACACCATAGCAGCGGAAACGGAATCTGATGAAGAGGCTGGAACAGTAGAAAGGCGAAGAAGAATTGCTCCGTCAATCTTAATTGGTGATCTGTTGGCAGCCATAAGATCAATGTTGACCTTAATAAGGTCAGACATCCGAAATCCAGCGCTTAAAAAGTCGCGGCGCGACCAAAGGCACGATTGAGCACCCGAATCAGCTACCGCTTGAAGGCGGAAGGGAGAAACTACAGGTGGTACAGATGAAAATGACTACTAGTCATCTTTGTCTATAGACACAGACAAAGAGATGCGGCGATGATCCATAAACTTCGCTCTACGCCATTCACCTTTATCAAAAATATGATGCACTATGGATGATTTCGGCTGGAAATTAAGTGAAGACATCTGAGCAAATGTTAATCCTACCATTGGAGCATCAATTGAATTTATAGCTGCTTTTTCGTTATTACGAGACCGACGAGCTTTGTGACATCTTTGGCAAAATTTATATGGCCTTGCTTTTCCACCCACGTGCAGATTTTACAAATGGTATAAAAGACTTTTTACACTCAGCACAGAGGACAGGCGTTAAATGAGGAT
>CAYLZS010000182.1:0-9966 GCA_964388065.1 uncultured Granulosicoccaceae bacterium | reverse complement strand
AGGTTAAAGCTGTCAACACCATTGCCTGTGTTAGTCAGCGTATGAGTGAAAAATACTTCCTGCCCTGCATTACCCGGCTTACGCTGATTCAGATTAAGTTCAAAGGCTGCAACCTGCCGGATAAGCGTTTCTACAACATTCGACATTGTGATCCGGCGAACTCCTTGTGTATCTCGGTAAGATGCACTGGCCTGGTTATTAATAACCGTACCTGCTCTGGTCGACGCATAACTTGCAGCCAAACCACAAAGTACAAGCACACACAGCAAGCTCACAGTCGCTGTGCTACGTCTAATGCTTGCAGTGCTGTATGACATACTATTCAAGTGCATCTATAACTTTAAAGTTCTATCGCTTATAGGGCTGACTTATAAGGCTGATTGTTCATGATCCGGGCTGGTCGCTGCGCGAATTGGTGGCTGGGTGGCAACCGGCGCAAGCTCTGAGTCCAGCAAAATCATATCTACTCTTCGATCAGTGGCGACAGGCCCACGTGTGCCAGACTTCGAAAGAGAACTCGCACCAGACGAAGACCTGACTATGCGATCAGCACTAAGACCGAAATCACTAATAAGCATGTCTCGAACTGATTCAACTCGATTGTCGGACAGCACTTTGTTGTAGGCATCTGAGCCCTGCGGATCAGCAAAGCCATGCAACGATATTTTATGGCTGGTTAACTTACTGAGCGTCTCTATATTTTTCTGAATCCTTGCCACAGCGGCCTTCTTTACCACCGTTGAGTCAGTGTCAAAATAAATCGCTGGCTCCCAAACCGGCGGTACTTTCTTTTCCGTTGTTGAGTCAGAATCAATATAAACTGCCGGCACCACACTTTGAGTCCGGGACGCATACTCTGGTGCTGCACAAAATTGATCATCATATTCGACAAACAATTCTTCTGTACTCGCGCAGCCCTCTAGCAGGACAAGCGCACATAGTAAAAAACAAATTTTATGAAAACTCTTTATTGAAACCATTTAAATAATTCCTCATCCAGTTTGTACTGCAACCCGACTCGAGCACCCTTGGCGTTATACTCTTCTTCATCGAGGTCTCTGTCTTTAAAACCTACAATATTGTAGGAAAAATTCAGTCTCAGGTTTTTATTCAAAGTATAGTTAACTCCCATGCCTAATGAATAGCGTACTTCCGCAACTCCATTAGTAGAAAGTGCGCCAACAACGGTATCGAGCTTTAATCGCCTGCCAATATCAAAACTTAATCTGACATCAGCCAACATTGAAAAATCGCTAATGGTATTTACATCAAAGCTGCTGTCGTCATATTTAAAACCAACACGCCCGGACAGCACCGTACTGTCATCTACCTCAAAATTCTGGTGCGTTGAGAGCACCTGTGCAGTACGGTCAACACCGTTGGTAACGCCTTTTTCCTGATTGAGCTTGTACATAAACAACATATGGTGCTTGTTGTCGTACTTCGGTCGTCTGGTCGCTGCAACTATTAATGTGTGTCGCTGCACTGAATCTGCGTCTCGGTTTTCCTGTCGGCTGAAATCGTCTTTCAAAATAGCGGTCCAATCCTGATTCAAACGCGATATTAAGCTCGCGCGTACACCATAGTGATCAGTTTCGTGTGCTTGTCGGGTTTCGAGCCTGACCAATTTCCGGCTATTCGGATTGCGGGTATTTGTAACTGCGACAGAAGCTGAAACCGAGTCACTATCAGATACACCGATACGCTTGATTAATTCAAAGTTAGGGCTGATACGCAGACCTTTTATAACTTCGTAGTCAGCACGAATACCGCTGACGGATTCATAGTCGCGAGAATCAAACGCGCCGCGCACTCGGTATTCGGAATACAAACGGGTAGAAGGCAGAGCTCTGGACTCAACACCAACCGTAAAATAATCAGATTCAAGCTCACTCGTTAAACCGGCAAGCCCCAACAGGCTATTGCTCAATTCATAGCGCGTATACCCGGTAACATCATCGTGCAGATTAAGCTTTGCACTGGTAGCGATACGCTTGCGGTCAATGCTGCCGATATCCTGCTCGTATTCCACATCTGCCTGACCACTTTTTCCAAACAGAGAAAACTTGCGCCGCACTCCAAGCAGAGAAGAGAGAAAATTATCTCTGTCGCCACCTGTCTTCTTGGAGTTCTGTCTCAGTCCACCCCGGACCTGCCAATCTTTGAATCGGGTTTCTACGACAGCACTTACTGCGGTTCTTTCATCATCAGTGATTGACGATCTGCTGTTGTTGGCATCCAGCAGCAATGCAGACTGACTTCCCAGGAGACCGGTCAGCGGTTGAGTGTGTTGAATTTTGGTTTCAGATCTGCCCGTGATAGCCGCACCGACGCCACCGCTGAAGTCACTGTCAGCCCAAATGTGTTTAAACGTAGTGATACCTTTATTGGGCCAGCTGTGGTCGACAGATACACTGAGTGCATTGCCACTACCGGTTTGATCAGAATCAGAGTGAGCCACACTAACCGAGAGGTGAGTTCTGGTACCGAGGTGGTAGTCACCGTAGATACCAACCAGATTTTTACCGTCTGTCGCATGACCGTCGCGTGTATAGCTTGCACCCAGAGACAGTGCATCACCAACCTGTCGATTAAATCTGATACCAGATACCAGGTACTCATCACCTCCATCAACTACGTCATAGCTAATACGGATGAAAACGGGATTCTGGTTTACATCAAGTGTTGGAATCGCTGAAGAAAAAGACAAAAAGCCTGTTTCATCTTCAACGGTATAATCTCCGTAGCGGCTTAGTCGTTCGGTTTGCAATATTATGCCGCGGTTTTCCCGGCTTCTGGTAATCAGCTCAACCGTTTCACTGTTTGCCACAATCGGAAACTGCTGCAGGCGATACAACAACGCACTGCCGTTGCCCGGTATTTCCTCGAATACATTGCTATTTTCTTCGGGTGCTGCAAAAAAACGCAGGTGATTTTTGCCATCATCATAGACGGTACTGAGACCGGTGAGTTTTCGACTTATTCGCGCAAGATCCCGTCTGTCGGCATTCGGGTCGGTGAGAAAATCACCCCATAGTGCACTACTTTTATCTCGCTCAACACGGACATACAATCTGCTGCGACTCTGCGCCTCGAAACCACGTATGGATGCATCTCCATGAATTGGATAATGCAGCGTCGGGTTGATATCACGCAATAGCTGACTGTCTCCACTTTTATCGGTGTCATAAGACAACGTCAGGTGGTAGTCATCTTTTACAGTGCCTTTTACAAATAATGCGGCGCGCGACTCAAAACGTCCCCGGGTGTTGAGACTACCCAGATCAGTAGTTGCTGAAAAATCACCCAGCTCTTCGGTAGCAAAATACCCACCCGCCTCGATAAAGCCGGAAACAAACAGTGGTCTGCTTTCAGCGACCTGATGTACAAACATTTCATCAGAAAATTCACCGGTACTTACCCTGACCCGCACTTCTCCGGTCACACCCGAGGGTCTGTAGTGCAAAGTTCGTGAGCCGTTCTCAATTCTTACCTGACGACCTGGCTCGGCATTCTGAATATCCGGTTCCACCCAGCTTCCATCCGAACTGTCGATAGTTACGTAGTAAACACCCAGTGCGGGTAAGCCATTGGCATCAAGGATACTTACCGTGATCGGAAGCGTACTTCTTCCTCCGTCAGCCGGAATACTTTCAGACTGAGCGTCAAGCGTGATACTGGTTCCAGCTGAAGGTCTTTTAAATTCGCCTGAGGCCAGTACCCGCTCGTTTCCAAACGGGCCTGTGCCTTTAACTTCAACTGTGTTTTCACCTGCATCAAGCTCAACTCCATACCATGCTACTACCTGAGCTTTTTCACGACGGTTGATCATTCTTTCACCGATATGACTGGCAGGTACCGGCTTGTCATTCACATACAAAGTCGGATCAATACCCGCCCTGATAACGGCCATAAACCTGCCATTAAGACTCAGATCATTGCGCGGCCATAGCCAGGTACCGTCTTTGGCTTGTGCTTTGGTGATGTTAGATACAACTTCCTCGGCCTTCAACATCTGTGGCCGGGCAGCATCACTTTTCTCAGGCGTAGTTGTTTCGAACTCTCTGCTGTCCTCTGCAGTCACGGAGTCACCGCTGATCGCACCCAGATCAAAACCGACCGGGCCGTCAATCACTCCGTTCGACAAATCACCATCTACGCCACCGATCTGCGACGGGCGATCACTACTGCGCTGCTGGCTGGATATGTTCACCTTTTCGGCGTTTTGCAGATACCAGCTATTGTCGATACTTATGTTGCGCTGTTTTAGCTCGGAAAATATTCGCTCAGCATCCACCTTCGGACAACCCGCAGCAAAATCTACTCGATGAAAATCACCGTCCGAAAGATCGACAAAGCGGCTCTCGGCATCTGCCGCCTGATCTACAGAAAGAAGCTTTAAGTCCAGGCCTTCAGGCATGGTATGAGTATCGACTTTGATTACATATCTGCCTGGTTCAAGACCATACAAACTGAACAGTCCATCGCCATCAGTGATCACATAAGTGCCGTCCTGCAGGTATAACCACACCCCGGCAATTGGCCACTCTTTATGATTTTGTACACCATCACAGTTCTGATCGACATACAATTTACCGAATATCGTTGCCTTGTTTGAGAACACCCCATCACGACGCAACGTGACTGCTGCGGTCGCAGGCAATGATTCCGTGGTTATCCGACTGGTAGTAAATCCGGTAGCACGTGCCGTGTTGATACCATTACCTTCAATCGCGGCGGCAGTGGCACGCGCTGCATAGCTAATCACTGCATTTGCATTACCAGCGAGACTGCCCACATCAAATACCAGTTCACCATCACCCGTCGGCTGCGGATCATCTGTTGTAACACCATCCAGCAAAGCAGTACCTGGAACATAGCGGTAGCCAAATGGCAGTGTGTCCGACACGGTAATTCCATCTAAACCTTCAGCAGCGGAATTCCTAACCGTCACGGTGTAGAGAACTGACTGGCCAATATCAACAACAGCTTGCGCTGCAACCTTCTCAAGCGACAGCAAACGGCCGGTTTCTGCAGGATCGAGCGGTACATCTATAGCTTCCTGTGCATTAATACTGGCCCCCATAAAGACGCCACTGTTACTCCCGTTAAAAGCCGATCCGACAATGGGTGTTTCCCTATAACCGTCTCTGCCATAGGAAAAATTGTGAACCTCATAATCTGTCAAGCGAAACGGAGGCACATTGGAAGGAAAGCTAAAGCCAACAGGCGTGTTAACCTGCAGGTAGTATGCAGTATCTTCATTGAGCCTGGGCAGTGAAAACCTACCTGATCCATCTGATACAAATTCAAAAGCAACACCTGTAACAGAATCTATCTCGATTTCATCAGTGCTGGCCCGGCGGATTTGCACCATCGCGCCCGCCACAGGACTGAGCGTTCTGGTATCAAAGACCACACTCTGTCGATTGACAAGTGCGACTTCTGCGACAATTAATCCGGCCTCCGTATCACCGAACCTGCCAGACAACTGATCGTTGTCTGCAGCTTGCAGCACACAAGTGGTGTTGGTTTGATCATACCGTGGCGTGATATTTTCAGAATTTACAAAAACCGGACAGGTGCCGCCGTCGGAGCGATCGGTAGCGGATACTTCAATTGGTGCAACACTTCTGTACAGACCCGGGCTACCTGTTTCCAGCAACACGGCATTGACATGATCACCTGCCAGCTTCGAATGAACCTCGGCTATCACATAGCGATTGCCCACACTGTCGGTACGCAAGCCCGGATGATCTGCATCAGTTATAAAAAGCTGCAGGTAAACACCATCACGAGTGACCAGATACGGATCATTATCACTGCGCTTCAGCACATATTGCTGTGAATTTACAAAATCACTATCGGCGTAAAAGTCCGGAGTCTGACCAAGGTCCATCAGTTCAGGTGCGGGTTGCATAAACTGCAACTGACCAAGCTGAAGGGCTGCGATTGTTGAAAACGTATTGCAGGTAGAGTTGCTGACTCGATCAGCCACACCATCGGCATCGGCATCATACAAAGCAGTAGACAATACAGATGTTTCTGATACATCTGCATCACTCACCTGAAAACGCACAGAGAACGAAGCGATCTGGTTTCCGGTCAGCTCGGTACTGTTAACGAAGTAGCCTGTGTTGACCACCTGTTCCGGAGTGGTTAATAACTCTGCACTAATCCATTCGTTACCTGCAAAACCTTCGAGTTGTACTACAGGGATGCCATCGATCGAATTATCATCTGCTTCAAAGATGTCACTAAAAACGGAATTGACACCAACGGCGAGCTCAATCACCAGGCCACTAACGGCATCGCTGTCAACCACATAGCTGGCACTATCGAGCAGACCATTGCCGGTGTTATAACCATCGACACTATGGGTGATCAAATCACCTTCAAAAAGCGCGGCGTTGCAGGCAGGGAATGTTCTAAGCGCAATCTCAAGCTCACCAGGACTGCCAACGGTTACTCTATTTACTAAGTTTTGGAATTTATCTGAACCCTCTGACTCAACGGTGAACGGCAGTTCAATTTGCTGTCCACTACCGAGGGTGTGCGATACCCTCGCGGCAACAACGATATCCACCGATTGTTCCGGTGCGAGTTCGGCCGTCTTTGAAATAACAGGCTCACTGGCATCTACCTGACCATTGCGATTACTGTCTAAATAAACGAGCGGTGCATCAAATACCGAAGCATCAAGATCGGGAAAGGAAAAACTATAGCTGTCGCTGGTATTGCCCTGATTCACCACTCGGTGAGGAAATTGAGCAACTACTCCCGCCGGAACATCCAGATGATGAACATTCTCAACAGTGAAGGTGTATAAATGACCAACTGCAACGCTGGTCGCGTTACTGGTCGATTGAAGAGTATCGTCGTTATCCGACGTCTGGTAATAAATCAGCGCACGATTGAGAATTATCGTACCCGGCGGGGTCAGTGCCAACGCTGCCACAGAAAGACCAAAGCTCAGCAAAATTATTAGCTGAGCTCCGGAAAAACATTTCTTTATATAGCGCATTAACGCAGAGTGCATACATCGCGAACAGATTCTGGCGCCGGTAACTACCGGCGCCAATCACGATGGGCGATTTAGTCGACTTGAACAGAGAACTGAACAGTCGCAAAATCACCTGATACCAGCTCACCACCCAACGGCGGTACTGATGCAGGCGTGGAACCCGCACCAATGTAGAAAACAACGTCACCCGCAGTTTCCTCACCGGCGTCATCTCCTGCACCATCAGTTACCGGCGCCGGCACACAGTTCTGGTTGAGACAGTACGCAAGGCTTCCAGGTACAAAGGTAGTGAACGCTGGTGAAGCATCTCTGACCTGTACATTAAAAGCATTTGCAGCACCCTGATTTTGCGCAACAATCTGCCAGACGAGACACTGACCCGGCTCCACTGATCCGGGGTTAGCAGCAAAAGCAGTATCTGCTACGCCATCACAATCGGTATCAATACCTACCGTCTTGACGATATTAACCTGCCCGGTCACTATCTGTGTCTGGTTCTGTGCAGTAACCACATCTCCTGAGTCAACGTTAGTTGCGTCAATGGTCAAAACATCAACCTGTCCATCCGGAGCATTAGCCGGTGCAAATACCGTCGCGTCGATAGGAAGCTCTTCACCTGCATCGAGAGTAAACTCAGGAAAGTCGAGTGCTGAAAAATCTACTTCAATAGTTGCAACAGTGCCATCAGGTTGCTGTACCTGAATCGTACCCGGTGACAGGTTAGCGAGCTCTGTGTCTGCAACGCCATCACCATCGGTATCAATTGACAAAGTGCTGCTCCAGCCAGTCTGACTGTTGGTTGAAGCTACTTCATAAGTTTCTGTGGCATTGCCGTTATTCGCCAGTGTATTCTGGTACACCTCTGTACCGCCCGGGTCAACTTGCGCCGAGCCATTAGGTGTCAGTGATGCCGCAATAACCGCATTCACATCGATAGCATTAAGCGTTACATCAGAAGCGCCAGTACTATTTGATTTGATTTGAAAAAATACTGGATAGTCGCCATCGCCATCATTATTTCCATCCAGCGTTTCTACCGTACCATCAGCATCATTATCAAAAGAAAAATCACCTTCCGCCTGCAGCTGATCAGGCACTGACACAACCGCAACGATCTGGAAGTCTGTGGCCTGTCCCGGTATAACTGGTGTCGCTGTAATCGGCGCACCAGTAGGCTGACCAGCACCATCTGAAAGGAAGAATTCAACGATCCACCCTGCAGGTAAACTGCCTACTGTGTCACTATCAGCATCGTAGACGCTACCTGCAGACAATTGAAACGAGTTGGGCGATTCTCCATCGTTGTCGATATAAAGAGGAATAGTCACGGACGAATTCACATCGGCGTTATTAGTAAAAGCTGCGGTATAGTCCGGTGCACCAATCGGATTATCATCGCTACCAAGCGTACCACCGGATGCATTGTGGATATCAATAGTAGACGCATTAATTGTTGCAAGCCTAACTGTAACCGTGTCATTGACAGCAGGATCATTTGCAGACGAAACTGTTACTGTTGCATCGTAGTCACCAGGACCATTAACAGATGCAGGTAACTGCGCAATCACGGTGATCGTCTGAGAGCCACCAGCGGCCACCAACCCGGCATCAACTCCAAACTCACCATTGGAATCACTCAACTGAACTGTGCCCGTTTCATTCCAGAACGTGAATACGGTAGCAGGAGGAAAACTCACGTTGTTAACCGACAGCTCAAGCACTTCATCAGAGTTTCCATTGTTTGTTACGATGTTGGTGAATATTACTGCTTCACCTGCTGACACCTCATCAACCAACTGGATATCATTGGCACCATCATCATCCAGACCATCATTAATACCGTCACCACCGGTTGCATCCTCAGTATCAGCAATAGACACCAGCAAAGTATTAGCAATGGTATTTGGAACTTCGTTAGTTGGAGTCGGTTGATCAGGAACACCGTCACCATCCAGATCAGCAACAACAAAGGCAGTGTTTAAAATTTGGGTGCCACCCGGTACCGTTGCCGGATCGTAGGAGACCGTATAGGTAACAGTAACCGTCGCGTTCGGTGGCAAAACTGCATCGACAGCGGTGAGTCCATCCAGCGCCGTATCGAGCGTGTCTCCGTCGCGATTGTAGTCAATGCCGTCAACCGTTTCGTCAAGTGTGCCCAATGCCGGTAGAGTGTCACCATTACTTACAATCAGACCGTTAGTTGTCGCGCTACCTGCCACATAAGTTGTATTCTCAGGAATGGCGTCCATCAATGATACGGTGGTTGCATCTGCATTACCGTTATTTCTGATAGTGATTGTATATTCAATTTCTGAAGTAGCCGGGTTGTGTACCGAGCTCTTGTTAGCAACCACAACAGCATCACCAGTTACAGTGATCAACGTTTCCACCGTACTATCCAGTGTGTCCGGCCCTTTACCTGCAGTCAAATCAATTACGCTGCCAGCAACTGCAGCACCAGTTCCCTCTTCAGCCTGCGCTGTCAGAGTAACGCCAAGCGCATCACCACCGACTGCTGAAGTGGGCACATCGGTCCGCACGACAATACTTTTTATTTCACCAGCGGTTAATGAGACACTTGAGATTTCCGGCTCACCAGCATCAGCCTGACCGTTATTATTGAGATCTTCATAAATTGTGATGCTATCAGCATTGATCGTATCACCACCGACTATGTCATCAGCTGCAGAGAGAACAAAGGTATCTGTACCATTACCTGTGTTTTCCAAGGTATAAGATAAATCTACAGGCTGTCCCGGAGACGCAGTCAGACTGGTGTCGGTAGAATTGATAGCAGCTGAGTAAACCTGAGCCACTGTCACGACTGCTTCATTTGATTGTGCTGTAAAACTGTTACCTGCAGAATCTTCATAGCTAACGGTCGCGAGGTTTTTAATTTCAGTCCCTGCTGCCGTTGCACCGTATGCATTGAAAGTAGCACC
>CAYLZS010000181.1:0-4028 GCA_964388065.1 uncultured Granulosicoccaceae bacterium | reverse complement strand
TTTTCGGCCGCTATTTTTACTTCCTGCTGCAAATTCTTTACCTACCCGGCGAGACTTAACTATGTTCTGGCGAACTGAAGTCGGTGCACCTCTTTTTTACAGCGCCTGTCCTTGTTATTCCTGTTTGTTTGGCATCGGGTTAGGTGACTGGGGAATTGCATCTTCAGCAGAGTACACGGCAATAAACAGTGTGCGCGGTTTGTCTGAAAGATTAGGCGCTGAACCATGTAGCAAACGTGTGTGCATCAGACAGACAGATCCGGCTTTTCCTTTGCAGGTAGCTGCATTGGATTGACAATGCTGTGCAGCCTGCTCTTCGATAGCACCGGTAAATACACCATCGTGCCACAAGCTGTGAATCTCACCCTTGTGTGAGCCTGCCAGTACTTCAAGCGGTCCGTTCTCATCGGTCACTTCATCAACCATCAGCAGCGCAGTAATCAAATTATCGTTGCTGTGTGGAGTGAACGGAAAATCCTGGTGCCATTTGACCTTAGTTTTTGCTCCGGGCAACTTTGAATTGATTTTACTGTGGTGAAACTTGATATTTGGCCCGATAAGATCGGCTTGCTGTGGAATCAAAGATCAAGCGAGATGCCGTCGATTTCGTGAATAGTTCGGGTTAGGGCATTAGCTTCGGAGTTCAAATCTGCTCGTGGTATTTTGCCACATGGTTGCACCATGAAATAGCATTTCATAGCCAGACCTTCAGAACGAAAAATAACCTAAACGATGTTGAGGGCTTTAGTTAAAAACGCGGCGATGACCTACTTTACTCTAGGCGTCCTGCCTTCCGCCATCTGAAGAGGAAGAATACGAAGGTGCCGATGTCAGAGAATGCGGTATGGAAGCTTATCCGGAATTTACAAAATAGCTACATAGAGCGCAGTTAAGATAGTATCGGGAGCAATCGTTGCTCCCGATTTTTTTTGCTTTCTTCCCCCGTTTTCAACCGTCAGCTGGCCTTTTCTGCATCCGTGGTCAGCATCCGTGACCAGCGCCACCGGCAGTAAAAACCGTTGTCAGAGTTTCTATTTACGGCTCGCAGTTTCAACAATGATCGGTTCAACTGGAACATCCTGTGTAAATCGTCCCGCAGCCCCGGTTTGTACCACGGCTATTTGATCAACGATTTCCTGTCCCGCCACTACTCGACCAAATACAGCAAAACCAAAACCTGCGTCAGTGGTGTCACGATGATCGAGAAACGGATTATCTACAACATTGATAAAAAATTGTGCGGTCGCAGAATTCACTATTGCAGTGCGCGCCATCGCCAGAGAGTACTGGACATTGGTTAAGCCGTTGGTGGCTTCATTCTGAATAGGGTCATTAACAGGTAATTGCGCCAGGTCTGGAGTAAATCCACCACCCTGAATCACGAAACCCGGAATAACTCGATGGAAAATCGTGCCATCGTATTGACCACTGTCAACGTAGTCGAGAAAGTTCGCCACCGACACTGGTGCGAGTTCTTCATCCAGCTCGAGTTCAATCTCCCCGACATTGGTGGCAAGCACTACACGTGGCCCTGCTACAACATCATCCAGCAACCCATCATCCAGCACCTGGAGATCCTGATCCTGTAGATCCTGATCCTGTAGATCCTGGAGCGTGCCAGACGAACTTCCCCCGCCACAAGCGCTTAGGAAAAGTAAAACAAACAGGTTCAATACAACAAAACGACTACATTTTCTGGCAAGTGACATGGCAGTGATTTCCGGTAAAAAAGTCTGCTGTCATTAGCAAGTTCGATACCGGGGAGTATTCAGTAGCGACAACCCGGGAGACAAATGCCGGTTAACCGGACCACGCCACTGAAATCTCTCTTAAAACCTGGCAAACAAAACTCTTCACAGGTATGGTCGCGGTTTTGACTTGCCCGTATAACCACGCCCCAATCTACTGCTGCGGATAACTGCTGTGAACAAATCTCTACTGGTGCGTGCTGCTCCAGCGATATTCCTGCTGCTTTGGTCTGGTGGTTTTACCGTGGCTAAAATTGGAATAAGCGACGCTGACCCGATCACGCTACTGGCACTGCGCTACTTTTGTGTCATTGTTCTGCTCCTGCCATTTCTGCTGGTAATCAGACCACCGTTTCCGACAAGGCCACAGGAATGGCTGCATCTGATGCTGGTCGGTTTTCTTATTCAGGTAGTGTATTTTGGCACCGCATGGATTGCGTTCTCTCTAGGTGGTTCCGCCGCAACGGTTGCGTTAATCACTTCAATGCAACCGATACTCGTCGCTTTGATTGTGCCATCTATTTCAAACGAAACCGTTTCAAATAAAAGATGGCTCGGGTTACTGCTCGGTCTGCTTGGTGCCATCATGGTGATTGTTGGAAACAGTGGCCTGCAACCATTCAATCTGACAGTAATATTATTTTCAATAGCCTCATTACTGGCAATATCCATCGCAACAGTGTGGGAAAAAATCTTCGGTACAGAACACCATCCGCTCACCAGCAATACCATTCAGTACGCCACAGGGTTTCTGTGCACACTACCGCTTGCATGGATGTTTGAGCCAATGCAAATCAAAGTCACTGTGCCGTTTATACTGGCACTGACCTACCTGGTCGTTTGCAATTCAATACTGGCAATCAGCTTACTGCTGATGATGATACGCAGAGGAGAGGCCACCCGAGTCTCAGCTTTGTTTTTCCTGGTTCCGCCGGTAGCGGCGGTTATTGCCTGGCTGGTACTGGGTGAAAAGATGTCAGTGGCAGCATGGGGTGGTCTGGGACTGACAGCCATCGGAGTTTGGCTGGTAACCAACAAAACAACAACTGCTGATGCAAGCAAGTAAAACCCGAGCCCTTACTATCCTGGAGGCGAGCCGATAGGAAGGTAAAAAGAAAAGCGTGTGCCATTGCCAGTATTTTCAACTAACAAAGTATCGCCGTGCAGCTCAACAATACGTTGAGTAATCGCAAGCCCCAGGCCAGCATTTCCACCTTCGTTGTGTTCATTGTCTGCACGGTGAAAACGTTTGAATATTTTTCTTAACTCTCCAGGGTCAATGCCAGGCCCATTGTCTTCGACGCACAATTTAACTCTTTCTGCAGCGGCATCGGGTTCCATGGACACTATAATTTTGCCACCGTCAGGGGTGTACTGAATTGCATTCACAAGCAGATTGCTCACCGCACGATCAATCATTCCCAGATCACCTTCAACCCAGACTGTGGCATCTGTTCCATGAAACTCCAGCGTAATCTCTTTGCTGGTCGCTTGCGGTAAGCAACCCTGATGCACATCGCCAATAACGTCCGACAGTGACACGGTTTCAAGATCAAGGCCTTCTCTGTAGTCCTCGAGTTTGGCGAGTTCGAACAAATCAGAGATCAATACTTTTAAACGGTTGCTGTGCTTCAAAGCAATGCCAAGGTATTTCTCTCTTTCTGCCACATCCAGACGTTCATTCTTCTGCACCAGTATCTCAAGATAGCCCTGAGTGGCAGTCAATGGCGTACGCAAATCATGCGATACATTGGCAATGAACGAGCGCCGATTTTGATCCTGCACTTCGAGTAAGTGAAATTGATCTACAATACGTGTGGCCATTTCATCATAGCTTGCACCCAGTCTGGATATTTCATCATCGGAGTTATCACCAGAGAGATCCGGGTAGCTTCTGGTTTTTCTAAACCCCGATATACGAAAAGCTTCTATTTCAGAACTCAGTGTCTGAAGGCGTGAAGTAATACGCTTAAAAACATACAAACCTGCCAGTAGTGAAACCAGCAAACTTCCAAGCAACGCAGAAACGCCAATAGTAGAAATCAGCTCCCGGATACCGCCGTTACTGGGAGAATCATCCGCCTGCCCGCGCAACGTCACGTACAGGAAACCCAACGAACGATCCGTGACCTTTAGCTCTGCTACCGAGAATGTCACCGCCGAGTCCTCGGCAAGCGGGTCTTGAGCGAATAGTGGAAATTGTCGATCGTTGGACAGAAACTCCTGCAAAGGATCGAGCGCAACAGCATCCAGCACAAGAAGATCTGCACCCACTGAGGC
>CAYLZS010000180.1:0-12009 GCA_964388065.1 uncultured Granulosicoccaceae bacterium | reverse complement strand
CAAAGTAACGTGATAATGAATAGGCAATCCCCAGCTGTCTGTTAGAAATCCGCTATCATCATAGTGGCCTGAGATCCCGAGTGCTGCCGCTGGCACATAGCCATGAGCCACAAGACACTCACTGCCCGCAGTCTGTGAGGTAAGGCCAGCGGGCGTTACTGTTGGTGCAATTGGACACGGCAGACGGTGATGAACAGCGGCGTAGCCAATAATCGCCTCACGAATTTCAATTAAAAGATTTAGTGTTTCCCGACGATTGCGTTCAATCATGCCAGCCCCCATCGGCTGCATAACCGTGCCCAGCAACAAGCCCATAATTAACAATACAATTGACATTTCGAGCAAGGTAAAGCCACTGTTGTAGTAGCGACTACACAGACGTGTAGATTGTCGAGGCCTGCGTACAACTGTATGATTTTTTTCAATAATCAATTGATAAACACCAGTTGATCGTTACTTTGAGCAGATAGTTTCGGGGTGTTTAAATCTAACTCGCCGGAAATTAGTGCCCTGGTATCAAGGTAGTTAACAAGATCGGCAGTACCGTGAACTTGCAGCCCTGCTGCAGGAATGGTTTCAATTGGTGGCCCTACACTAACTAACACTACTTCAGCTGGCTCACCGTTAACTGTCAATTTTCGCTCGGGATCATCCACACCATCACAATCTGTTAAAGCACGATCCGCCACACAGGTTTCATCGACAATGTAGTAAATAAGCGACGGCCAGTTGTATCGATAAAACCATGTTTTCCGTAAGTGACGATCCTGAGGCAGATCGGTATAGGGGATATCCATAAACGAAACACCGCCACATGCCCCCTCCTCTGTAGCCAGCATCCCACTGGTCAGGCCTTTTACACATTGACCATCGCCGCCCGGAGCGGAAGCATACGGATAGAATCCATGAAGAGCTTTGTATTCACTCAGCCACTCTTTGGCATGCCCCAAAATTCTCCGTTCCATCAGAGGCAACAACTCATCCCGTCTGATCGCTACCAACAGATCGTTCGCACCTGTCACGGTGAACTCATTATCAGTGTCGGCGTTTTCACCTTCCAGATATTCATTTATAACCGATGCGGCAGACAGACTGTTGTCACCATTTCTGTATTGATTTTTCAGCGGTTGTCCAGGTGCTAACAGAACCGCGACAACGTCCTGATCAGAATCAACAGTAAGCAGGTTATCTCCTCTGTAAGAATTTAGAGTATTAAAGGAAGGGTTGTAGCGATGATCGGCAGATACCGCGTACCAGATATCTTTATCCAGAAATCGTTCAAGGTAGTCGATCTCCATTAGTCGCCCGTTCCGCATCCATACTGACGGCAGATAACCAATGGCATTAGTCCCGCACGAGCGTGCCGGTGTACTTTGACGCGTCAGTGCCGGGCAAGGCAGACGCCCGGTACCACCGCGGGTATTGTGACCGTAGTTATCAGCATAATTTACAGCGTACGCAATGAGCGCCTGCTTTGCAGACAGTAAAGAATCCAGTCTCTCCTGGTGTAAATCAGATCTGTATCCGTTCACCAGAAAGAAAGCGCTACCTGCAAGCAGCGCCATCATGGCTACAAGCAGAGCGACACCTTTTTGCATAGCTGGCAATTGGTGTCTGTGAATTAACAGCGACAATGTATTCATTCGGAACCAACTGCTTCAGAGCTATCGAGAGCCTCCACGGGCGACGTACTTGCAATTGACTCAGTTTCTGAAAACAGCTCTTCACCCGGATTAACTTTATAACTACCGCCATCAGTGGAATAACTGATGCGTCCATTCTGATCTACATAATCTATCTGGAATTCAGGAGAATTCGCGGTGCGGACATGCCTGCTGCCATCAAACCAGACATCCAATACCTGATCGCCTTTCAGTACAACGCCATCGTAACGCTGAGGACGAATTCCCTCCTCTTCCTGAGCTATGCTATCTGCAACTAACTCACCAGATGTCGGCCTGTCACTAAGGTGTAATTCCTGCATTTCGTCCCCTTCTTCAGCCTCTTTTAATTTGGCTAACTTTTTTTCCATAGCCAGCCGCTCCTGCGATGAAACAAAAAGATTCAATTCGGGCTGCAATTCATCGGCGGCAATATCAGCAGCACATAATCCAGCCATTACCAATATCGATAGACATCCGCCACTTTCATAGTATTTAACTCTGGGAGACATCACCATCACCGACCGCATCAATTGAATAGTATTTAATGGTGCACAAGGCTTCGAGATTGATCATCTTCGGGGTAGTAATTCCATTATTTATAACTCTTTCGACGCGACTTATGTCTAATTTCGTCACAACAAACTCATTCGGCGCATAGGCATTAAGATAATTCATGAATTCAGATAATTTTCCGTCATGCATGAGTGACAATTTCAATTCAATTAGCTCAACACCAACAGACACCATGAGCTCATCCTGAGCTTGTGTAATTGATCGGGAAGGATAAATTTCAAAACTCATCTCCGCCAAATTCAACTGTGACCCGGCAGACTTCAAAAAATTGATCCATTCAATTTTCCTTTTCGAGTTAGCAGAGCTCTCTTCGAGAATGTCTTTAAAGGCCGTGCCATTAGCTTCAAGAAAGCGAGAATCATCAAGACTTGTAAACAGGGACAATCTCTGCGATAGAAAATCGCTTCTCTTTCGGTCAGTCTCATCCTGAATGTTAACTATTTTTTGTGCCTGAATTGTCACCCCGCCAACTGAGAGTGTTGTAGCAACCAATAAAACAGCAATTACACTATCGAGACGCTTCATCGTACAGTTCGCTCAGCAGACAACTCCAGCACGAACTCCCCCGTTGCATCCGATAGCGATGACGTCGTTGTTTTGTCCTGACTACCCAATCCAAATGGTGTGTCAACAACTACTACCGATGGATCTGCATTTGCTCCCCGTAACGCCGTTACAAACGACTCAAAGTTTGTCAAAGCCGTGTCGGGGGAGCCCAGTACTGCTCCCGATACCGTAGCCCGATAAACCTGCTGTACATCCAATGTCTTTTTTGCAGCAGAATGAGTAAGCATTTCGGTCAAAGATTCATCATTCAGTACATCTTCGATCTCCCACTGTACGGAACTGACGGATACGCCCGGAACAAGTTGCACATTCTCCGCAAGTTCATGCAGAAATTTAACTGGAGACTGCGACGATTCCAGTTCAATTAATTTGACAGTGACCATTGCCTGCCGCACTGCCTCCACTGAATACTCGTGTAATGGATTATTCTCTGAAACAGTATTTTTAAGAGCCAAAGCTGACTGACGATAGGTTGCTGACAGCGCCTCGTATTGATCTGTTAATTTCCGAGCTACCGCGACTGTAGAGACAGCACCGCCTGCGCTACACAAAGCAAGTGCTGCACAGACATTACGTACCTTGCGTGTAGTGTATGAACTGCGGTGTGTTTTCGTCGCATAACCATTGCCGCAGTGACATGCAGCCGCAACGAGTATCTCCTCAGCGGTCAATGATACAGACTTTAGTCTTTGCTCCGATACTGGTTGAAGGTCTCTGATTTCACTGACGAGGCCCGAATCTGCCATTGACTTAAAAACGTCTTTTAGGCAATCGGTCACGAGTGACGATCCAGGTACAATCAAACACGGTGTATTCCAGCCTTCTATCTGCTGTCTTTGCAAATAGATAAGCGTTTCAGTCAATGAAGCGCGTAACATTTCGTTTTTCGCTACCCGATCGGATGACAATTTTCCGTTGGCAAGGTTTTGAGGGGTTACAATTCGTCGATTAAAAATCACAAATGAACCCACACACGCAAGCAATCGGTAACAGCCGTTCAGAGGTATAACAAAAAGGCACGGACCTTTACCCGTGTGGCTTAGTTTGGTCAATGCGGAAGTCAATGTTAATGGAGAATGAATAGCTCGAATACAAACTCCGGATTGTTCAAACTGACTGATCAGATCGGCGCAGATCTTGTGTTTAGCAACACCGGATAACAATAGCGATACACTACGACCAGATCCCATAGCGCCAGCTTTTGACAGCAAGGCGTTTTCAAACCGCTTATTTTTCATTTTGGCGATCAGGTGTTTTTGATCGCGACGGCCGACTGTCTTAAAAGACTCTAAATGACACTCCTCTTCCGCCAGATCAATCAACAAATTGAATTCTGTATGCCGGTTGTGATTTAGACAGGTGCACAGATCATCCGGTAATCTGTCATGATCAATCTGCCATTGCCGCTCTACAGCAACACTACCTCTTTCCACTCGGTAGCATGTCACACTTTCAGTTTGTAGAAAAAGAACTCGCCTCTCCACTACATTGCCTCCTGCATGGTAAAAACAAGATCGTAGATCGGACCAATAACCGACAGCACCACCCACATCATTATTGCGCCAACAAATATAATCAGTACTGGCCCAATGAACTGCTCAAGCCGCGCTATAGCCTCGCGAGAATCCCGGTCATAAAAATAGCTGGTCTGTAGAAAAGCGCGGTCCATTCCACCTGTGGTTTCACCCACACGGATTAGCCTGCTTAATAAAGCGGGCAATTCTGTCTGTTGTTGAAAAGCGCTTGCCACGCTATCGCCAGCCAGAATGCTCTCTCGAGCTCCTTGCAGTGCTGCTGACAACGTTAGATTATCTACCAGTGATTCACCATGTTTTAACGTGTCAATCAGGTTGATTCCAGAGGCATACATCAGCGCTGCACATCGGCAAAAGCGCGCCAGTTTGATTTTATAGAGCACCGGTCCAACCAGTGGCAGGTGCAATTGAAATCTGTGCCAGACGCAGCGGGCGGAGTAACTGGTACGCAAGGCTGTACCGCTAACAACAGCGGCGATAATCACCAGCACCAACGCCACCAGCCAGTGATTGATAATGAAATCGGAGAGTGCAATTAGCCATTGCGTATGCCAGGGAAGTTCAGCACCGGCAGAGGTAATAAATGAAGTCAGACTCGGTACAAGCCAGGTCATTACGAAGCCAATAACGACACCGAGTACCAGACAAACAAACGCGGGGTAAATTAATACCCTGCGCAAACTCGAGAGGGTTTCATCCTGCCACTTGAGCAATGCCAGCAGGTCTGCCAGAACTTCCACTAATCGACCACTCTGCTCCCCGGCCTCCAGCATGCTGGTGTACATCGGCTTGAAGATCTCCGGCTGCATCGCACAGGCTGCAGAAAGGCTGCACCCGGATTCAATTTGAACGACCAACTCACCTACCGATGTTCTGAGCTGTGGCTGATTCACAGAGTCACAAAACTCTTTCAGAGAATCAATGAGCGGCACACCCGCCTCAATCATCTGGTGCAGATGAAAAGTAAAGTCGATTAGTTGTTTGCGACTAACGGATTTGCACTTAAAAGGCGTACGATCAAAAATTTTGAGCGTCGAGGCAGGCCTGCAAACAATCAACTCAAGCCCGCGAGCACTGAGGTGATTGTCCACTTCAGCTGGGTTAGGGGCGGCAATACTGCCACGCTGAATAGCGCCGGTATTGTCTATTGCCTTGTAACTGAAATACTGCATTACTACTTACATCCATACTGCGTGCGTAAAATGCTAATTGCGTGGCATTTTGAAGTTTGTGAAATCTATCACACGGGAAGCTTCTGTCATGGACGTAATTCCGCTCCTAACTAGTCGTACCGCCTCGTCTGCAAGAGTTGTGTATCCATCTAGACGCGCAGTTTCCAATAATTTATTGCTACTCCCGTCCGAACTAATCAATTCACTTATTTGAGGTGTAATACGTAATACTTCCATTACTGCCGCTCTTCCATGATAGCCGCACCAGCCACACTCCCTGCATCCCGAAGGCTGATAACAAGTAAAGCCATACTCATTGTTTTCATCAGTAACACGGCAGCTCAGACACAACTTTCTCACCAGTCTCTGACCAACAATCGAGATTACGTTTGCTCCAATAACAGCAGATGTCACACCTAAATCCTGTAATCTCGGTATCGCACCTACAGCAGAATTGGTATGTAACGTCGAGTACACCTGGTGGCCAGTCATTGACGCCCGGAACACCATTTCCGCAGCGCTGCTATCACGTATTTCACCAACCAGTATTACATCGGGATCCTGCCTCAGTATCGATTTGATACCGCTGCTGAAGTCGAGTTTGATCTGTTCATTAACGCTCGTTTGTCTTAGCAGTGCGGTTGGGTATTCAACCGGATCTTCAAGTGTCATGATATTGATACTTTCACTGCTCTTGTGATTCAGCATCGAGTAGAGCGTGGTTGTTTTTCCGCTGCCGGTGGGCCCGGTTATAAGAATCAGGCCTTCGGGACGATCCATCGACGTATTTAGCTGCTTCAGTGTTTCATTGTCCAGTCCCAGTTCTTCCAGGGAAACTATGCCTTTTTGTCTGTCGAGCACTCGCAGAACAACATTTTCACCATTCACTGTTGGCATACAGGAAACTCGAAATTCGATATCAGCTCCGGAAACACTCATTGACAGCTGGCCGTCCTGCGGTGCGCGTGACTCTGCAATGTTCAGTTCAGCCAACACCTTAATACGCACCACAATCGCCGCCCAGTAATCACTATGGAAGCTGCGAATCTGTCGCATAACCCCGTCTACCCGGTAGCGTATGCGAATAAAGCCGACTTCAGGTTCAAAATGAATGTCCGAAGCTCTGTGCTTCACAGCATCAGTCAGAATTGCATCAACCAAACGCACTACCGGCTGGTGGTAGTCAGCGCTCTGGTTCGCCGAGTCATAAACCACTTCGCCAGTTTCTATCTCATGAAGAATTCCATCAATAGATAACTCAAAGCCATAAAATCGGTCAGTGGCTTCAGCGATCTCGCGTTCACCGGCCAATACAAGCTGCAGCGATATATCATTGCCAAGTGACGACTGAAGCTGATCTCGCGCGGGCAAATCGTAAAGGTCGGTCGTAGCTACAACCAGCTCCCGATTCTTAAGAGAGACCGGAATAATCCCGAAACGTCGAGCGAAATCACAGGGTATAAGGGCCAGTGCTTCCGGATCCGGCAGCACACCGGACAAACTGATAGTTCGCACGTTGCGAACATGACCGTGATCGCCTTCGACAATTGCATTGTTAAGCAGCGTCTCGGTAATAAAACCGAGCTGCAATAAGGTTTTATCCAGCGTATCGCCGGACCGCTTTGATTGAATCAGGCCAATCTGGTACTGATCACGACTTAACAATCCGGCGGACACCAGATTTTGGAGAAGGGCATTACTGCCACCTACTGCTATCGGACTACTGTTTTGCATCGAACTACTACCGCATAAACTTCACCCTCCAATATACCGCTGCAGATTTTGTTTGCAACTCACGTATCAGAAATAACAGATGTCATGCGAAGCACAGTAACCTCGCTTCAGAACACACGCTTACGAAAATAGACCCGGTTAAATCCATGCTCACAGCGACGATCATATTCATGATAGCCAAGCACCGGATACATTGACAAATTTTCCGTCATTGCCTCATTGGTATATAGCTCTACATTTTCCAGACCGAGTTCGATGGCAGTTCGCTCAACTTTTTCTATCAGATATTTACCAATGCCATTACCCGCGTGCTGCGGAAACACAGCAATATTCTCAAGATGCATTGCATCTTCCTGTGGATAAAACACCACGTAACCCAGCAGAGAGCTGTCAATACAGGCGACAACTACATTATTTGCGACAACAGCATTTTTAAAGTCTGCCACCATTGGCGCTGGCACCTTGCCCATGCGTTCAATATATTTAGTGTACGCAGCTTTAGCACATTGCGAGATATCTTCTACATCTGATAGCAGAGCATAGCGCAGGACTATGTTTTCCATGTGCTATAAGACTGCCAGTAAATCAACAAGTAAATCAGCCACGTCCGACAAACGGCATATTGGTCGACATAATAGTCGTAGACAATACGTTCGCAGACAATGGCAGTGATGCCATCTGTACAACCGCATCGGCAATGTGCTGTGTATCCATTGTCGGTTCAGGCTTAATGCTGCCATCTGCCTGAGGCACACCACCACTCATTCGTTCAGTCATTGCCGACGCAGCGTTGCCAATATCTATTTGCCCACACGCAATGTTGAAAGGCCGGCCGTCCAGCGCGAGTGTTTTGGTTAAACCACTGATTGCATGTTTGCTTACTGTATAAGGAACAGAACCCGGCCTCGGAACATGAGCTGAGATTGAGCCGTTGTTTATTATTCTGCCACCTTGCGGGCTCTGTGCTCGCATCTGCCCAAAAGCTGCACGTGCAATGAGAAACGCGCCGTGTAAATTGACATCGATTACCTGGCGCCATTGATCAACCGTGAGCTCATCTATTGGTTTGGGTGGCACATTGGTACCGGCATTGTTAAACACCACATCCAGGCGCCCATGCAGCGAGACAATTTCTGAAATCAGATTATCAACAGAGTTCGGATCAGTCACATCACAGGCAACTGCCGTTAGTGAGCCTTCGTTATACATTGAAACCGTTTCTTCGAGCGTAGTGAGGTTTCTGCCACAAACTACAGTTAAAAAACCCGCTTTTGCCAGCGTACCGGCACTCATACGCCCGATGCCAGAACCACCACCAGTCACCAGTGCTACATTCGCCATCTATCTACCCGTTCGTATTTTATCAAATACTCCAGTCTATCAAAACCTGTCAACAGGCATATCTAAAATAGACAACTCTCTACGCCATATTTATCCGTTGACAGCTTGTCGGGTGGGTGGTTACATAACGCTGGCAACATACAGCTGTATCTATTCCCAATTCCGCCTGTGCAATCAGCCAGTGAATCAAATCGATCTAGCAACTACACTTCTCGGGAAAGCTGCAAATACCAGTCGTTTTTTCGTAGCTATTGCAGGGCCGCCGGCGTCTGGCAAAACAACTCTAAGTGAATCGCTGGCAAATGCACTGGCAAAAGAAACGTCTGTATCTGTGGTGGCAATGGACGGTTTTCACTACGACAACAACATACTTGAGGAATTCGGTCTTCTCGATCGAAAAGGCTCACCGAACACCTTTGATGTTGCAGGTTTACATTTGCTGTTGTCCGGATTGCAAAATCAATCTGAAACTATTGCCGCACCCGTATTTGATCGCGAGCGGGACTTGGCTCGCAGCAGCGCAAAGCTCATTTATCCGGAAGATCACATTATACTGGTAGAGGGAAACTACCTGCTATGCGAGACAGAACCATGGAACGCACTACATTCTTTTTTTAACACCACAATTAGTCTCGATACACCAATTCAGGTCATTGAGGAGCGCCTGATTCAGCGGTGGCTCGATCACGACCACACTCTGGAGCAGGCTGAGAGAAGAACGCAGTTTAATGATCTTCCAAACGCAGAATACGTTATTAAAAATTCAATTGCTGCACAATACACGATTTACAACTGAATTCGGAACACGGCACCGTGCCAGCCTCAACTGCCGACACGCTATTCTGTTATTCCCGATTCCAATACAAACCAGAACAGCTTAAAGATTATCGCTATTCCGGGCTTTCCGCCCAATACCATCTCTTGGTATCGATAAAGTTGTCAACCTGATCCAGCACATTATGGCTGAATCTCATTACACCGATATTGACATTACTAACGCTGTTTATTAGTGAAGCCATCGCGGCGGTAGTTTCACGGTATGGAATTGACCATGAAACTTTCAGTACTTTATTTAAATACCGCTATTTTTCCGACACCCCAAATTTTAAACTGTTGTGCCCCTCTTCAGGGTGGTGCCAGCTCCTTAACTGGCACACTGTAAATCGAACCCTAATCTTTGCAATCGATCCGAGCTTTACTCAGGGTTTTCCGCCCAATACCACCTTTTAGTCGCTTCGATATCATCCAATTGGTCCAGAACGTTAACGCCGGATATATTTGTTGGAGTGATTCCATCTGCGGTATCGACAAATATTGTCTTTACCGGTGGAGCTAAACCACCACCAGGGATTTCCTTCCATCGGTCGTCCTTAGTCAACTTGCTATTACTTGAATTACTGTCGTCCGACCTATCGACTGGAGTTCCATCGGCTATGTTAACTGCATAGAAGTAACTTGCACCAATGTCTGGTTCGCAGACATTGGCATTGTGACCACCAGGAACATAACTAATAAACCGTACTACGTCTTGCAACGTAGTAGATGAGCCCAGAATTTTCTCACCACCCCTTTCCATGTTTATGAACCATCCTGCGCTAGCTTCCAGATCACCCCGTTCCGCGGCAATTACGGCAGCATCATTACTTTCGCCAATTAGATTGTCCGTGGTGTCGTAGAGATCGTCCATGTCAATGGGCTCAAACGTGGTTTGGTTGACCTGGTCCAGATGCAAACCATAGTTACCAGTCGCTTTGAACGGGTAGCGTATTTGGTAGAAATTGTCTTCTATAACCGTGTCTAACGGGTGGGCACGGTAACCTGAACCAATACCAATATTTAAAACAGTTCGTCCATTGAATTTTGACAACACCAGATCCGGGGCATGAAAGAACCGACGGGCCGTTTCCGGGGTGGTACCGCTAAGCCTCGCAATAACACCTCCATCAACAAGGTCTGCTCCGGTCTTGTCAGTGTTTGGAATATCAAAGCGCCACAGCTGACCGCCCATATCCCCCACATATATTTGCGAAGCTAAGCCTTCATCTTCAATGACAGTGATGTCAGACGGGATGCTGTACTGCATATCGGTAAACGCTTTGGTTGAACCACCGGCTGCAGCTGTCGGCTGACCACTCCAAATCACAGATCCATTCAGAGCGTCAACTATATACAGTGCCCGGCCTTTAGTATCTGGCTGTCGTGTAGTTTTATCATCCTGAGACTCATCATAACCACCACCGAATATCAGCACGTCTCGCACATTATTCGCACTCACCAGTATCTTTGAACGTACCGGCTTTGACCAGGTTTGACCCAATTCCCCAAACGCTACCGGATCAACTTCCGGAATACTGAACATGAACTTAGGGTTCGTACTGTTACTTACATCCAGCGCGTAGTATTGCTCTCCACCACGACGCATACCGGCATAGAGGTAGGCATGGTCTGTTGTACCAGCATCTATAATTCCATTATTGTCAGTGTCATTGATCCATAACGTCAGATCTCCATCCATACCATAGACTTTGCCGTCTCTGGCACTATCGTTATACAACGTCTCAATGTTGTCAATAAGCGGTTCCGGCATAAACGCAAAGGCTTCTTCACCAGTCCTTGAACTGATGGCATGCAGGTACCCTTCATTGGTACCGACAAAAACCAATGAGTCCGGATTAGCTGCATCACCACCGTAGTTAACCGTAACAGAGGTTGAATGCAACGGATCACCCATGTGCAATCTGTTGTCAGTGATACTGTTGTCCATATCTTCATCTTTGACATCCTTGCCCCTTATCCAGTCGATAAGGTTCTGCTTATCTGCCAAAACAGCTGCCTCCCTACCAAACACCTGCACCTCCGCCAATGACAACACACCGGGCTGAGCAAGCTGTACACGAACATAACGCCCTGTAGTATCCAGCGGCAGATCTGTGCTGACGCCTAGCACACCAGGCAGTTCCTGGTGCCAGATGTCCGGCCGTGCCAGCAGCTCATCCAGCGTTGCACCACCAAATGGAGTATTCGAAACAAACACGTGTACATTGTTCAGTCTGTCAGTACAGCAGCCGTTCGTGCGGTTATGCAACACTATTTGTTCAATTTTTGTCTGATCCGCTAACGTCAATTCCCACCAGGGCAGATCTGGCAAATCACCGTCGGTATGCGTTACGGAACCAGCGCCATATCCTCCGTTGGTATTGTTGTCTATTGCACGGCTTGCAAACCCGCTGAAATCTGTACTCGACTGACTTGCTGTTCCCTGCGGCGCCAAATTCACTGCATCGCCATCCAAAAATATATTCAGCTTATCGTTGTCAGAAGCCAGCTCGTTGTCATCATGGAAGAGCGCTTCGTTACCCGTGTAGGTAACCGCTTTACGAGTAACATGATTAATTTTTGCAGCTGCACCACCTAGGGTTATAT
>CAYLZS010000179.1:0-7007 GCA_964388065.1 uncultured Granulosicoccaceae bacterium | reverse complement strand
CATAGCGCATTTGGCACTTCGGATGAAGGTGGTGCACTGCGCCTTTCACCCGGTTTTTTTACCGAGCAACAAGATGTCGAACACCTGCTGGATGCAATAACACAATTACTTCAGTGACCCATACTTAACTCAACATCAGGGTTTTTCCAGGTTAAACAATGAAAGTCCACGATCACATAATAGATACCATCGGCAATACACCACTGGTTAAGCTCAATAATATTGGTGCTGACTTACCCTGTCAGGTGCTGGTAAAGGTAGAGTACTTTAACCCAGGCAATTCAATGAAAGATCGCATGGCGATCAAGATGGTTGAAGATGCTGAAAAAGACGGCTCACTGAAACCGGGCGGCACAATAATCGAAGGTACCTCAGGCAATACGGGTATGGGGCTCGCGCTGGCTGCTATTGCCAAAGGTTACAAGTGCATTTTTACTCTGGCTGACAAACAATCACAGGAAAAGATAGATATTCTCAGAGCCGTGGGGGCTGAAGTCATTGTATGTCCGACCAGCGTTGATGCTGATGATCCGCGTTCTTATTATTCAGTGGCCAAACAGGCACATCTTGATATTCCCAATTCTATCTATCCCAACCAGTACGACAATATGTCGAACTCGCTGGCGCACTATGAAACCACAGGTCCGGAAATCTGGGATGACACTGACGGTAAAATAACCCACTACTTTGCAGGTGTTGGTACCGGCGGAAGTATGTGTGGTGTTTCAAAGTACCTTAAGGAAAAGAACAGTGATGTTGTCACTGTGGGTATTGATACTTATGGGTCTGTATTCAAGAAGTACAAAGAAACCGGTGTGTTTGATGAATCTGAAATCTATCCGTACATGACTGAGGGCATTGGTGAAGATATCCTGCCTAAAAATGTCGACTTTGATTTGATTGATCACTTTATAAAAGTTACAGATAAAGATGCTGCCATCATGACGCGTCGCCTTGCACGCGAGGAAGGATTGTTTTGTGGATGGTCTTGTGGATCTGCGGTGGCAGGTGCTCTGGACTGGGCAGCCGAGAATGAATTAAAAGCAGATGATGTGTTAGTGATCATCCTGCCAGATCACGGAACGCGCTATCTCGGTAAAGTTTATAGCGACAGCTGGATGAAGGACCATGGCTTTCTTGAAGAACGCGACTACGCAACAGCCCGCGACATAATAAGTACGTTTGAACAGAACCGCAGTATGTTGCATGTGGATGTGTCGACCACAGTAAGTGATGCAGTTGCACAATTGACACAGGCGAACGTATCTCAGGCACCTGTGACTGATGGCGGTAGCTTTGTTGGCAGTTTGATCGATTCTAAAATGCTGGCGATGATAATCGACAACCCGTCAATTAAGGAAACGCCAGTATCTGAAGTCATGGGTGCGCCATTCCAGATAGTTCCTAAAGACACTACGCTGGATGTACTGGCGTCGATTATTAATCGTGACAATCCTGCTGTGCTGGTGCCCGACGGTGGTGACAAAATGAGAATAATAACTCAGCATGACGTTTTGAAGGCAGTAACCGAGGCGTAAGGGGTAAATCTGTGGATGTAGCAATACACAGCCTGGACTATTCAAGATAGAATTGGCGCGTCCAGTTTATCCGAGGTACCTGAATGAACCGCTTGTTCAAACTTTCTTGTAATACTCTGGTTGCCGGTGCCGTTGCGGCAACCATTGCTGCATGTGGTGCGCTTGAGCCAAATGTGATCCCGGTTTCAACGTCGACAGTAACACCGCAAATTACCACTGGTGGCAAAGTAGCTTTGACAGAGCAAGGCAATGGTGTAACCACCAAAGCTGTTCTGCCTGAGAGCGTTGGCAAGGGTTCTATTAAACAGATTTTTCAGACTGATCGCTGCAGTGATTTATCGCGCGGTGGTTTTGTCTGGTTTACCGATTCTGTCGGTTTTGATGACTGGTTGGCACCGTTGAGCCCTGAGCTGATGGCACAGGTGAAGTCCAGAGTCGATTTTTCAAAGCAGGGTGTGTTGTTGCTCGATTATGGCATTGCGGGAACTGGTGGTGCCGGCTCAACAGTGATGAGCGAGA
Source organism: uncultured Granulosicoccaceae bacterium (assembly GCA_964388065.1). Classification (GTDB taxonomy): domain Bacteria; phylum Pseudomonadota; class Gammaproteobacteria; order Granulosicoccales; family Granulosicoccaceae. The sequence goes on along the minus strand of CAYLZS010000179.1, from coordinate 4,950 downwards.
GTCTCGAGTTGAAAGGCTCTGAAGCGATAGTGAAAGTTAAGCGCTATGAACCCTCGCCAACAGACAGAAAAAAGCGTGCTCAGGTAGTCACTCATCCTTGTTCACTGCATGTTATGCCGCGTTTGGGTTTTAGTACACTGGTTGTTCATAGTGAGCTTGGCGACAGGCTGACTTCTTTCGAAAATTCCGCACGACGGTAGTTATAGCAACTACTTAAAGCGCGGCAGCGTAGGGTACTGACGGGAAAGCTGGTTAACTCAGTGCTTCTTTATTCACTACTTCAGTTTCTATAAAGTCTATTACTGCATCTGTGACACGACGGTTGTTTTGCGGTGCCAGTATGTCACCAACAATGACATGCTGGCTTAAATCCTCAGGAGCATCTATTTTCAGTATGCGTTTGTTACACTTTAAGCTCTGACAGAACTGCTGGATCTTGCTTGCGCTAACTGTGTCGTCGTGGGGTGAATACATTACAAACACAGGTTGGTTGCACAGTGAGGGATCATTCTTGCGCGCTACTTTTACCATTCCCATCATTGGCAGCAGTGCTTCTGTCGGGTAGCGAAGTGTCCAGTACTTTGCGTGCGCTTCAGAATACGCTTCGGTTTCACGGTAATTGCCAATAATGGCTTTGGCGAGTTGCTTGCCCCATCGGATGGTTAGCAAGGTACCGCGCGAATCGGCTACCCCGAAGTTAGGTGAAAAGAACACCAGCGATGCAATCTGTGGTTGAAATTCTTTTTGACACGACGCCCACCAGCCCAGTGAAGCACCGGTCGAACTTCCGATGATGATGGTTCGCTCGCCAATCTGACTGGCGATCGTCAGTGCTTCACTCGCGTCGTTAACCCAGCGGTTGACCGTTCCCAGTGCCATCGCATCTGCGCTGCGGCCGTTACCGGTTAGTCTGGCGTAGTAGATATTGCTGTCAAAGTGTTTGGCTACCAGCTCCGGGACGGGCATCGTCTCCTGCCGGGTAGCGGAGAACCCGTGAAAGTATACGAAGGCCAGTGGTGTTTTTTCTTTTGTTGCGGGGTTGGCCCAGTGAATAACCTTTTCAGTGTTTTCTGTGATGTCGTCAAATCTGGCTTCGCGGCTTTGCAGATAGCCGTCGAGATCATCTGGAAGATCGGGGATGGTATAGCGGGTGTCGACAGGTACTTTCGGACCGACGAAATAGAGCACCACGATAAAGAGTAAAAAAGCGACGAGCAGCATGTGGCGAGCTTCCGGGTTGTTTTCTTGTTGAGCCTGTCTGACGCTAAGAATCTGGCAGATCCAACACGGTAACTGATCGAGGCACAGCCAAGTATATCAAGTGAACAGCCATTAGCGCTAAAGGAGTTGCTGTTTATGTCGATAACCTGTCGTCGCCAGGATGTGAGTTTTTGGCAATTGCACTGCGCGGGTTGAACGGCAAAAGGAAGTCTCCGTTGAAAAACCTCGCTTTCGAATGTCTGCAGATACGAGAAAAATATGACCGAGGCTAGTCGGAATATTGAAAGTGGGACCGAATCCAAAAAGAGTCAGGTTTTGCGACCTGTTGTTAAACGCTGGTTAAAAGCTTTTCGGTCTGGTAAAGATCAGCACAGTAGCGAAGCGAGAGCAGAAGTCGTCTCCCTTGCGTCGTTCTCGAAGCCTGCCACCAGCCGCCAAAGTGTCTCGGGAACTGCAGTTGCAGATAACGCTGAGCGAATCAGTGAGCTGCAGCGGCAATCGCGTGAAGTGGAAGTTGCCTGCACAGAGTGGATCGATCGGTGTGCAAGTCTTGAGAGCAGTGTAGACAGGGCAGAGGAGAAATGTGATCGGGCCTGCGAGCGCCTGACACTGGCGGCCGGGCTGGATACAGACGCGAGTATCGAAGGAATGTCGACACTGCAGGCAAGCTATCGAAACTTTACACTGGCGCTGGAGCTGCAGGAACAGAAGCTTGTGGATGCAAAGCGAAAACTTGCCGATCTGCAGAGCAGGCAGGCCAGTCTGCGTGCTGAGGTGCTGGCACTGTCAGAGGATTCTCGTAACGATGAGCACAGTTATCAGCGTGCGGCGTAGCCAGATTTACATAGCCTGTTGCACATTATCGGGTGCAGCCAGACAACACTGGTCAGGCTTTACCGGGCGTTAACAACGGCGGGCCAGCTTTGCACATCGCTCGCAACGACTCGTTGCCATTCATTCATTGCTGAACCCAGGTCTCGGGTGCCAATAGACGAGAAGTTGTAGATCATTTGCTTTTGCTGTGGTGTGTTTCTGGATAACACGAATGGCCCTGTGGAGTTACTGGTAACGACCTCGGCAGTCTGGCTGCTGATTTCCAGAGGTTCGTGGTCTTTAATCATAGAGCTGCAGTTATCTGCGGTTGACCCTTCGGTTATTGGCCAGATGATCACACTGGTGGCGTTAGCCGGAACATCAGCCGGTCGGGTAATGGGATACCTGCTCAACAGTGCCTGGCAAATTTCACCTTCACGTCTTCTGCTTCGCTTGGTGAAATGCACAAATGAAAGGTTGGGTGCGTTTTCGGGGACGTCAAAAATAGTCGCTACTGTCAGGTAGGTGCCACTCGCTGCGGCGGCCACTGTTCTGCCAGCATTTGTATTGCTGCCCGATGCAGGCAATGGTGGCGGAGTACCAGAAGATGCCGGCAATGGCGGTGGTGAAACGGGAGGCAGTGCTGGTTGCCGGGAGGTGACGGGATTGTCAGCGGCCGGCGGGTTAATTGACTGCAAATCGTCCACAGGTTCCTGGAAAAAGGTGCAGGCTGTTGTTGTACAAAGCAAAAGTGCGCTGGTGATCGTTGTTAATTTCATGGTGTGAAATTCCTTACATTCTTAAGTTCAGCCCGAATGTCGATATTATCCGTCTTAACGAAGTGCTCGTAAACAGTTGCAACCTTGTATGTGGTTTATTTTCAAATAATCGTACCGGCTGACTGTCTCGGTGATCTGTTATCAATATTCTAATCTGGGCGATAGTTGAGTGTGTTGGTTATCGTTCCAAGTGAATTCAGTCACCGAGGCATCAGGTTGTATTCAGTTTATTGTGATTGTGTCGCCATAGTGAGTACGCACAGGTCTTTCACAATTTTTCGCCTCAATGCAGGTTGGCGGTGTTGTCATGACTGCTGAAAAACGCTAATGTGCACTCGAACATCACATTTTTTTAGTAATCTTGCAGGAGAGCTAAATGTCGAGCAGCGCCGCACACAAGTTGGGCGACGCCGTTGATTTGTCTGTGTATGGCATCAACGGTGCGGTAGATATTGTCCATAATCCATCCTTTGAAACTCTGTTCGCAGAGGAAACACGGGACGACCTTCAGGGCTTTGAACGGTCCATCATTAGCGAACTCGGCGCTGTTGCTGTCGATACAGGCGAGTTCACCGGTCGTTCCCCGAAAGACAAATACATTGTTAAAGACGATGTTACCCGAGACACCCTTTGGTGGTCAGATCAGGGTAAGAACGACAACCAATCCATCGACCAAAACGTATGGAACGATCTGCGTAATACGGTAACGGAACAGTTATCTGGCAAGCGTTTGTTTGTTGTCGACACCTTTTGCGGTGCCAACAAAGACTCCCGTCTGGCGGTGCGTTTTGTGATGGAAGTTGCATGGCAGGCGCACTTTGTGACCAACATGTTTATCCGTCCTACTGCTGCAGAACTTGCCGACTATGTGCCAGATTTTGTCGTCATGAACGGTGCTAAAACCACTAATGAAAAGTGGCAGGAACACGGTCTTAACTCGGAAAACTTTATCGCTTTCAACCTGACCGAAAAGATGCAGTTAATCGGTGGAACCTGGTACGGCGGTGAAATGAAAAAAGGTATGTTCGCACTAATGAACTACCTGCTGCCTCAAAAAGGCATCGCGTCTATGCACTGCTCTGCGAATATGGGTAGTGATGGTGATGTTGCAGTGTTCTTTGGTCTTTCCGGCACGGGTAAAACTACCCTCTCGGCCGACCCCAAGCGACAGTTGCTGGGCGACGACGAGCACGGTTGGGATGATGATGGAGTTTTCAACTATGAAGGTGGCTGCTACGCTAAGACCATTCGTCTGAGTGCCGAAGCCGAGCCTGACATCTACGGCGCGATCAAACGCAACGCATTGCTTGAAAACGTTGTTGTTAGCGACGATGGGGTGATCGATTTTGATGATCCTTCGAAAACCGAAAACGCTCGTGTCTCGTACCCGATTGACCATATCCGGAACATTGTGAAGCCGGTTTCAAAAGGTGGCCACGCCAACAAGGTGATTTTCCTGTCAGCTGATGCGTTTGGTGTATTGCCACCGGTATCGCGATTGACGCCTGAACAAACCAAGTATCACTTTCTGTCTGGCTTCACTGCCAAGCTTGCAGGTACTGAGCGTGGCGTGACTGAACCGACCCCGACTTTCTCTGCCTGTTTTGGTGCGGCGTTCCTGACGCTTCACCCAACGCGTTATGGCGAGGAGCTGGTAAAACGTATGGAGGCTTCCGGTGCTACTGCCTATCTGGTAAATACCGGCTGGAACGGCACTGGTGAGCGTATCTCCATTAAAGACACACGCGCCATCATTGATGCCATTCTCAGTGGTGAAATTGATAACGCAGAAACTATTGAGGTGCCTGTGTTCAAGCTGGCGGTTCCGGTTTCTCTCAGTGGTGTGTCGGACGGTATCCTCGATCCTCGTCAAACCTATAGCGATTCAGGTGAGTGGGATAAAAGAGCCCATGATCTTGCGGCTCAGTTCATTGAGAACTTCGCACGCTACACAGATACCGCTGAAGGTAAATCACTGGTAGCTGCAGGTCCGCAGCTGTAAGACCCCAGAGTAGATCCCGGACTAAACCCTGGAGTACGACTAAAAGCGCCTGCATCTTTGCAGGCGCTTTTTTTTATTTGTATCCATCCTGCCAATGCAATTTTATTCAGCATTTTGAAATAAAAGAATTGATTC
>CAYLZS010000178.1:0-8020 GCA_964388065.1 uncultured Granulosicoccaceae bacterium | reverse complement strand
GTTGGCATTATGCAGTTTATCAAAGGTACATGGAAAACCGGTGAGGCAGAAGCATTTAAAAGGTTTCCTGAAATTGAACACCGGGTTAGTGGTGACGGATTTACCTGGAATACCCAGGACCTCGATGAAGATACTGCCAGTGCAATGAACGGCTGGAAGCAAACAATAGAAATGATTGAAAACTGTCGTTCAGACAACCCCGCTTATGATCTGATTATTCTGGACGAACTGAATATCGCATTGCGCTATAACTATCTTGATATCGCCGACGTCGTGCGGGTGTTGTCTGCAAAACCTGAGAAGCTGAATATTATTGTCACTGGCCGTGATGCTAAGCCGGAATTAATTGACATAGCGGACACGGTTACCGATATGCAGATGGTAAAGCATGCCTTTGAGGCAGGGATTCGTGCACAAAAAGGAGTCGAGTTTTAACGCAGTGCCTGTAGAGTAAAAGAGAACCCGGAAACCGGAGCAGGCAGGTTTCAGATTTTGTTATGTTGACTTGACGAGTTGTAAACAGATGCTCATTTTTTCGCAAAATGAATACAATTTAAGAATAAAAAAAACACGCCGTGCCATGTGTGAGCGTGAGATCGAACTGTTGATCGTGACTGATCCCTCTAACATGGCCTGGCTAACCGGCTATGACGGCTGGACGTTTTATGTGCATCAGTGTGTGGTGCTGAAGCACGATGGTGAACCTATATGGTTTGGTCGCTCTCAGGATGCCAATGGCGCAAAAAGAACCTGCTTTATGAGCCACGATAATATCATTGGCTACCCGGATCATTATGTTCAGTCGACTGAACGCCATCCGATGGACTATCTGTGTTCACAGCTTGAGTCGCGCGGCCTGAATAAAATGTGCACCGGTGTAGAGATGGATAACTACTGGTTCACTGCAGCAGCTTATTCAAGCCTGCAGCGTCATCTGACTGGTGCATCGTTTGTTGATGCAACTGGCTTGGTTAACTGGCAGCGTGCCGTGAAGTCAGAGCAAGAGCTTGAATACATGCGTACTGCCGGCAGGATTGTCGAAAAAATGCATCAGCGCATTGTCGATAAAATAGAACCCGGTATACGCAAGTGTGATCTGGTGGCAGATATCTATGATGCGGCCCTCCGTTTTGATGAATCGATCGGGGCGGGAGGAGACTATCCGGCCATAGTCCCGTTGTTACCCTCCGGACCTGCTGCGGACGCTCCTCATCTGACCTGGGATGATCAGCCAATGAAGTCTGGCGAAGGTACCTTTTTTGAGATAGCAGGTGTTTGTCATCGATACCATTGTCCGTTGTCACGGACGGTATTTTTAGGTACGCCCACTAAAACGTTTCTCGATGCTGAAAAAGCAGTTCTTGAAGGAATGGACGCAGGCCTTGCAGTGGCGCGAGCAGGCAATACCTGTGAAGACATTGCGAATGCTTTTTTCAAAGTACTGAAAAAACATGGTATCGAAAAAGATAACCGTACCGGTTACCCGATTGGTCTTTCTTATCCGCCCGACTGGGGCGAGCGGACAATGTCTTTAAGGTCTGGTGATAAAACCGTACTCGAGTCAAATATGACATTTCATTTTATGTCCGGTCTCTGGATGGACGGCTGGGGGTTTGAAATCACCGAGAGCATTGTCATTAGTGATGGTGAGCCCGAGTGTCTTGCAAATTTCCCGCGTAAATTGTTGGTTGTGAACTGAAGCTGTAACACTACAAAAAACCATTTTTTGCAAAATACAAATAAAGCGTCACGGTAAAAACAGAGATCGCTGTTGAAATCACAATCATACTCGATACCCGCTGCTCCCATGCCTGGTAATTTTGTGCCATCACAAAGACGTTAGTTGCAGTTGGCAGTGCCGCCAGTAACACAACTGAATACACCCAAATATCCGGCACACCCGGTATCCAGCTGACTGCCAGATACACAATAAACGGATGCAGTAATAATTTCATTGGCAGTAAATAAACCAGCTCAGCGGGTATTCTGGTTAGTGGCCTGAGAGCTGCGGTGACACCAAGGGCAAAAAGAGCACAGGGAGCAGCGGCGTTTGCCAGTGAGTCGATTAGGCTTACAATCGGTGCAGGTGGCTGGTATTGATATATAGCTGCAGCAATACCAACGATGGTTGCCAGTATAAAGGGATGGGTGAATATGTTTTTTAGGACCTTCCAGATCACACCTGCCCACGCGCCGCGATTATTACTGCCAACAGACATTAACAGTGGTGCAAGTGTGAAATGCATGGTGTTATCGAGACAGAAGATCAGCGCGACGGGTACGCCGGCCTCAGGACCGAATGCAGCAATTGCCAGCGGCGGGCCCAGATAACCGATATTGCCGTAGGCACCTGCCAGACCTTGTATCGTTGCCTCCCGGGTGTTACCCCGCTTTAGCACTATGGGTATTGCAAAGCCTGTAATAAATACAAACAGAGTCGCAGCGCTTGCACAAAGCAGAAACGTTATATTGCCAAACTCTGACACAGGTGTTTTTGACAACAAACGAAAAAACAGCGGTGGCAGAGCAATATAAATAACAAAAAAATTAAGCCACGCAAGGCCCTCAAGAGGGATGCGTATAAGTTTTGCACTGATGTAGCCCAGAAGTATCAGTGCGAATAATGGTGCGACGAGGCCTGCAACTTCCAGCATTGTGATCCGGGCTTATACGTAGTGGTCGAAAGGCAATAAGAAATTAAAAAGACGTACGTTTAAACGATCTTGCCCGGGTTAAGCAGATTTTCAGGATCCAGTGAACGTTTGAGCAGTTGCATTGTTGATATTTCTTCTGCTGTTCTGGAGTAGTGCAGGTATTGCTTTTTCAGCAATCCAATACCGTGCTCTGCAGAGATTGAACCACCGAGTTCTGCCAGTGCTTCGAATAATACTTTATTGCTCTGTTGGTACCATTGTGCTTCGGTATCATTAGAGATTTGTACACGTGATATTGGTTCATCTGCGTTTTTAATAAAATTTTCAGGCACCGGTACCACGGTAATATGCAAATTACTATCTGCCATATGGCCATATGCGTAAACGATTACGTCTGACCATATTGTGCGCAACGTGCCGGTTATCTGATCAAGGTAGGTTTGCATACTGTTTACAGGCAGGCTGATATCGAAATTAAACGCGGGTTGATGGCGTAGCGTCAGATCGACGTTCTCGCGAATCTGCCAGATATCTGATCGTTCAGCTTCGGACTTTGCAATGACTGCATCAGTAATCAGATCCTTTTCGATTGCTTCCTCCATTGTACGGATAAATTTCTCTGCGTCTGTTGTTTCATCCGCACCTCTGGATTCAATAATAGCGTAAGCGTGTGAGTTACCAGGCAGTGGTGCACGGCTGGTACCCGTTATTGTCGGATCAGTGGATAAGTGATAATAGTCATTCCACATAATTTCAAAGGCATTCAACTCCGCATTGAGTGCAGAAGAGGCATGCATAAGGGTTGCTTTTATTTGATCAAAAGTATCGAAAGCTACAATGGCTGTATTAACCGTGGGTGTATCTGGTCTGAGTCTCAGAACGGCGCGCGTTACAACACCCAGTGTACCTTCACTGCCAATGAATAGCTGTTTTAGATCGTAGCCTGCATTATTTTTTATCATCGCATTCATGGAGCTTAGTACGGTGCCGTCTGCCAGCACACATTCAAGCCCCAAAATCTGATCGCGTGTCATGCCGTAGCGCAGCACTGACAGTCCACCCGCATTAGTTGAGATATTCCCGCCAATGGTGCAGGAGCCACGTGCGCCGAGATCAAGCCCGTAAAGTAAGCCAGCATCTTTGGCGGCTTCATGCACGTTTTGCAAAACGCAACCGGCCTGTACCGTCATGGTGCGAACGGTAACGTCAACCGATTCAATGGCACGCATGCGCTCAAGCGAAAGAATAATATCCTGCTTAGTGCTTTTATCGCCATCAACCAAACCGGTTACCCCGCCATGGGTTACTACCGGTTGTTTGTGCTGATGACATACTTTTAATACGTCGCTCACTTGCTGAGTGTTTGCGGGCCTGACCAGCGCCATTGCCACCATCGGTGACGGATCCCAGTAGTGTGTTGCACGTTCGGCCACTGATTCGGTGGACAGTACGTGGTCTGAGCCCACAATATTTTTTAGTTGATCGGTAATTGACATGGTTAGCTTCTGAGCAATCGGTGCAAAAATTCCTGTGTTCGGCGTTCTGTGGGTGTTGAGAAAATTACCTCGGGTGGCGCGGACTCGATAATTTTACCACCATCCAGAAAACATACCCGATCAGCGGCTTCACGTGCAAAAGCCATCTCGTGGGTGGCAAGAATAATGGTCATGCCCTGCGATTTAAGTTGCTTGACGACTTCCAGTACTTCACCGACTAATTCGGGATCAAGTGCCGAGGTAATTTCATCGAGCAGCATTATCTCTGGCCGCATAGCGAGTGCACGGACAATCGCTACCCGCTGCTGCTGACCACCGGAGAGTCTGTCCGGATACTCCCGGGCTTTGTCCTGCAGGCCAAATCGTTCGAGCAATGCCAGAGCGTGTTGCTCTGCATTTGCGGCTCTTGTACCAAGCACACGGCGAGGTGCGAGCGTGATGTTTTGCATCACAGTCATGTGCGGGAACAGATTGAAGCTCTGGAATACAATACCTATGCGTTTTCTATAAGGCTTCGGGTCTAACCCGGGTATGGCAATATCTTCCCCGTCGAGCCAGATATGACCGCTGTCTATTGGTTCGAGCAGATTGAGGCATCGCAGCAAGGTAGATTTGCCCGAGCCCGACGCGCCGATCAGGCAGATCATTTCCCCTTCAGCTACGGTTAGATTAATGCCGTCACATACCGTCAGGTTATCGAAGCGACAGGTGAGGTCCTGCAGCTGAAGTTTTGGCTGACCTTTTGTTTGCGGATCGGGCTTAACCATTACGTTCTTACCGCCCGCTGTTTAGCCAGCAGATGATCGGCGTAGCGTGTTGCCGGAATAGTCACACATAAAAAGATAATGGCAGCGCCAACATAAGGGGTGAAATTCGCCATTAATGATTTGTAGACGTTAGCCTGCCTGAGCAATTCAACCGGTCCGATAAACGACAGCAGTGCAACGTCTTTTTGTAACGCGATAACAAAGTTCATCATCGCCGGCACCTGTCTGCGGATTGCCTGTGGCAGGATGATATAGCGCATGGTGTCTGCTTCAGTGAGGCCCAGTGATTCGGATGCAGCACGCTGGCTTTGATGTACTGATTCAATCCCTGAACGCAGCACCTCGGCCACATAGGCAGAGTAGGTGAGTACCAGTGCCACTGTGCCCCACAGATAGGGTGAGTTCCACGGACGAGGCAAACCCAGCCCCGGAATGCCGAAGCCAATCAGATAGATCAACAATATGGTGGGCACACCGCGAAAAATATCGGTATATAAAGCACCAAACACTCTTAACGGAAAAAGAGCTGCGTTGCGAACATTGCGACACAGTGCGATGGCCAGTGACAGCACTAAAATTAACGGCAGACTCCACGCAAATATAGCGATATCCCACAGAAAAGCTTTTAGCAGTGTCGGGAAGGTTTTTTCAAGAATGGGCCAGTTGAAGAAACTTCTTTTAACCGCTTCCCAGCCCGGTGCTTTTGGTAGCAGAGTGATTATCGCGACAGTTACAGCGATCAGACTCGCTGCCGCTATGGCAATGCTGCGACGACGTTCCCGTTGCTCGTATTGTTTACGTGGTGAAAGCTGAGACACTTAAGCTCTGTAACTAAATGATGACGGGATTCGGGCAGGGGAGATAAGGCAATGTTGCATCTGCCATGCAGGTTAAACAATGTTTGATGTTCAACATTGCTCTGCCCTGGATGGCAGATGTGCCACGCAGTTTTCCCCTACTTGTCCATATCAATAATGGGTGCGCCAGTTGCATCTGCAAGCCACTTGGATTCTATGGCTTTTAGGGTGCCGTCTTCATCAAGTGATTTAATGGCAGCATCAACGCATTCTTTTAACGGACTGTTTTTTGCCATTAGCAAGCCAAAGTTATCCGGTGCTTCGTTATTCTCGACCGGAAACTGACCAATCAGTTTGCCGCCTTCGAGTTGTACTGCTGAGACAAACAGAGCCGACGGCAGATCAAATACTATGGCATCAACCTGATTGGCAGTGATGGCTGCTACAACATCTGCGTTATCATCGTATAGCAGGGTTGTCTGCTCAGGCTGCAGCACTTTTTCAAGAAATGGCTGGCTGGTAGTACCCGCCGCAGCACCGAACTTGAGTGCCTTTAATGCGGAAGCTGTTGGTTGCGTGTTTTCAGACGCTGAGCCTTCTTTGACCACAACGGCCATAGTGGTGGTGTAGTAGGGCTCACTGAAGTCAATAACCTCCAGACGCTCAGGCTTGATCGAGTATTGTTGCAGGTTGAAGTCAAAGTTTTTTTCACCCGGTTGAATGGCTTCGTCAAAGCTTGTTCGAACCCAGTCGACGTTGTCCTTGCCAAAACCCATTCGCTCGGCAACCGCATAGGCGACAGCTGCTTCAAAGCCCTCGCCACTTTCGGGCGCGTCGTTCATAACCCAGGGTGGGTAGGCCGGGTTGCCTGTGGCCACAGTGAGTCGGTCATCGGTGAGGGTATTGCCTGCGCTGCATTCGTTACCGGCATAAGCCATTGATGTTCCTAACATCAGGCCGACGGCGGTGGTAAAAAGTAAACTGCGTGGTGTTTTAGCCATGGTTCCTGTCTCTGTGAACTGTGCTTAAGAAAGATAACCTATTTAACCGCTGCGATGAAAAAATCGTTCGAAACTTGCGCTGCAATGTCGTGATTTGGCGAGCTGGGAATTACCAGCAGTAAGATCGGCAGTTCAACCGTCTGCTGATTCAAGCCCCTCTCTAATACGTTTCACTGTGCTTTCAAGAATTTTGGCGTCGTAGGCTGCTGATGGTGCAAACCCCCAGACCGGAGCCGGCCAGGCGATGTCGCTTGTAAATCGCGCAACATGATGCAGGTGCAACTGCGGCACCATGTTGCCAATGGCTGCAACGTTCATCTTGTCCGGGCTAAACAGCGCCTCCATGACTCTGCAGATCTGTGCTGATTCACTGAGTAATTGCGTCTGGTCTGAGTGGTTTAGCTTATAAATTTCGGTGGCATTGGCGCGACGGGGTACCAATACAATCCATGGATAGTGGCTGTCATTGATCAGCAGTGCCCGCGAAAGAGGCAGATCAGTAATAAAGGCCGTATCTGCTTCAAGTTGTCTGTGCAGAGTGAATTCAGTCAAGGTGTCGTCCCGATGTTATAACTACGGTTTTTTATTCGGTATTTTTTAGGGATGATTGATCATGTGGTGAGCGGTCTTGTAGAAAGAGCTCTTCAGCTGCATTAGCAGGAGTTTATCGTCAGTGAGTTCTGACAGTGATTGATTCATGCATTTGAGCCAGGCATCGCGAGCCTGTTCATCAATCTGAAACGGCAGGTGGCGCATGCGCAATTTAGGATGGCCGCGGTTCTGATGGTAGAGCGGTGGACCACCCAGAAAGCCACTCAGAAATTCGTACAGCTTATTGCGTGACTCTGTCAGGTCATCGGGGTGCATCTTTCGGATGGCTTGTGCATCAGCGTTTTCATCCATCAGATCGTAAAAGCGATCCACGAGTTTTCGTACAGCAGCGTCACCCCCGAGTTGCTTGTACGGGCTTCGGTTTTCTGTTTCGTTCATTCAGGGTATGTGCTCAAGAATAACCTGAGCTATGGCGTATTCGTTTTCATCTGAAATACTAACGTGCATTGAATTAATCCCCAGCTTCTCACAAATATTTTTTGCTTCATCGTCGGCGTACAATTCTGGCTTGCCGTATTCATTGTGCAATACGTAGAAGTGACGCAACAGAACGTTCTGCGCCTGACCTGTGCCAAGTGCTTTGGTGGCAGCTTCCTTTACTGCAAATCGCTTGGCAAGCATTTTTGCTTTAAATTTGGATTCTTCAAATTCAGGTAACTCTGCTTCGTGGAGCACATGTCTGACAAGCCGTTC
>CAYLZS010000177.1:0-15949 GCA_964388065.1 uncultured Granulosicoccaceae bacterium | reverse complement strand
GCACGTGCGCATCTGCGCGGACATGTTGAAGACATGATTTTGGCCATACTTCATAGATTCGGGGCGCAGCAACCCGCAGGACAGATTAGCGCCGAAAGACGTCTGTCGTTAGTTTTTACGCCCTTCAAAAAGTGAATCGTAAAGCAAGGGACTGGCTTCGAAAAAATCGATGGGATCGATTTTTCACAAGCACCGGTGTTTGGTGCGCGCCCGAAGGGTGAATGCCAGGGACGGCATGAATAAACACGGCATGGATGCCACGTCATAACGATCAATAAAGCCTAATCGTAAAGCCAGAGCGTCAAGCCAAACAAAAAAACAAAAAAACAAAAAAAAGCCTGATCGACAACCGCCGACCAGGCCCAACTAAACTAAAGACAATCAGTTACGAACAATCTCGATTCTCAAAACATCATCATCAGTTTCACAGTCCCAGTTTCTACCAGTTGGTGTATTGGTAATTCTGAATTGACCTTCATGAGGACCAATTGCAGCTCGTGGTTCTTCAAGAGGTGCTTCAGCAACATCAATTAAAACACCTTCAGCATTCGTTCTGCACGGGGGTGGGAAGAATGAGTACGAGTTGTTCTGATTGATGCGAGTACCGGCATCATATGGTCTTGCCAGTATAACGACCGGGTCTGTGCCATCAGGCAGTGGATAGGAATCAACGCCAGAGATGCCGTCGTTTGTGCAAATGATCATGTTTACGGCACTGAATACCTGACCGGTTTCCGTGGTGGTCAGATTCAGGGTCACAGATTCACCCGCGCCGAATGGACCGGTGCCGGCAACACCGGCAGCACTGACTACGTCTGGATTAGCACCAGCAAATTCTACCAGTGGAGCGTTGTTTCCCATTTCCGCGATAACCTGTATAGCATCGCTCGCCTCTTCACCAACCTGAAACAGGTGAACTGATGGATCGTGCAACGCTACAACAGGGGGCGTCATGGGCTGGTTCTGGGTCAGGTTGGTGAAAGTAACCTGAAATGATCCGGCTTCAGATACTGCACTGTCGGTATCATCCTGGACAATGTCTGTGTCTGAATCGTCGGTGAGGCTAATTACGAGGTCGCCGTCATCATTGGTAGATAAATTTACGTTTACTTCTTCACCATCGGCCAGATCTGCAGAAATGCTATCAAGTGTTTCCGCGCCGCAGGCGGTAAGCGCCAGAATAACAGCAGTACTGACAAGGCCGGTTGCGAAACGAAAGGGACGCTTGCCGGATACTAAGTTTTTGTGAATTTTCATTCATTTACTCTCAAAATAAAATTGACTGGATTTAGTACTAACTTCTAATGACTAAGGCAACGCTACACAGGGGTCAATCACAACAAGACTGGAGTTTTAACGGATAACTATTCATCTCAATGAGTGACAACTTTTCCAACGCTTCACTGCCTTATCATCAGAGGCAGGTATTATAGTACGGAGGTTGATTTATTCACGGAGTTCTTAACCAAATCGCGACATACATCATCCATATAAATTCGCTTATGGATCAATTGTCATCTGACAACTAACCAAAAGTGCAGGTCTTAAATAGCTGTTATTTTTCGTTGTTATGAATTTTTTATAAATTCGTTACATAGTGCTTAAGTAATACCGAGCTGGCAGCACAGCAGACTCACACCATAAGATATATTTGCACGACAGCAATAAAAAGAATTTCTTTATTCTTCTTCTCTTGTACCAAAATAAGCACTCACTACAGACCTCTAATAGTAGCTCTCAATCCACTCCTGACTTGACGAAGGGCGTGCTGTCAAAACACCCGGAGCAAAAGCATTGACCGACAAGTCATGCCAACAATCAATCCCGCCGGAACCTGATCAGGATCAGATCAGGCAATACCTTTCAACACGATGCCATTCAACGCACATAGAGCAGAGATTGAAAATTGAACAGTTCATTGAAGATGCCAGTCAGCACGAACACGGAACGCTGTGGAAAAAACTCAGCTCAACACGATGGCGAATCGATCAGGCACTTAAACTAAGTTTTCTCGGTAATCGCGGTAAGCGCAACGCACTGGCACTGGAGTTAACCTCAAACGAAATCCACATTCCCGGTCTGCCGGAAAAACTTAATGGCGTAAAAATTCTCCACCTGAGCGATCTGCATTTTGAATCGGTTGACGGCCTGGTCGAGAGAATCGTTAATATTGTTAAACCTCTGCAACCGGATTTAACCTTCATCACCGGTGACATTCGAGACCGCACTTTTGGCTCTGTTCAGCCATCACTGCAAATGATGTTCACAATCAGGCAAAACATCCAAAGTGATTGTTATGCAGTGCTGGGCAATCACGATAGCATTCGAATGGTACCTGCGCTCGAATCAATGAAAATACCCGTACTACTTAATGAATCAATAAACCTTGTTATTAACAAACACCGTATCGCGATTATTGGTGTAGATGATCCCAGTCACTACCAATGCGACAATCTCCCACGCGCACTCGCTGCAGCCAATATTTCTGCAACAAAACCTGACCTCACGATACTCCTGGCTCATTCACCAGACCGCATAGATGACGCCAGTCATGCAGGTATGGATATCTATCTGTGCGGGCACACACACGGTGGGCAAATCTGTCTGCCAGGTGGCTTTCCGGTGCATAAGATTGCCAGCAGTAATCGACGCTACTGCTCCGGACCCTGGAAGAAAGCCAATACCTGCGGCTACACCTCAAGAGGTATTGGAACTTCCATCGCGCCCGCACGCTTCAATTGCCCACCGGAGATCACCATGCATACGCTGCATCGGGCAACTGACGTGGTTTAAGTGCCACCTGCACTGTCGAGCCGGGTCATAATTCCCGTAACAGGCGCAAAGTCATATCAATCTCTGTCGATGACAGCTAATATCTTCTTAAGGCCCAATATCACCGTTAAATACGGAATGAACGCTAACCATACCCTCCTGTACAGCAGCAAAGCCGACTGTGTCTGACACTGGTGCCAATCAGGCTGTCACTGCTTCCAGTCGAACAGCTTCTCCGACCGTCCACGTCGTTATCATGGACGGCACTATGTCTACGCTTTGCCCCGGTCTTGAGACAAACGCTGGCCTTGCCTCAAAATTGATATCCGAAACCGGTAGTCCTGTCTCAGTCCATTATGAACCGGGGTTGCAATGGCCCAACCTGCTAAAGGCCTATGGTGTTCTTATGGGCCGCGGTATCAACCATCAGATCAGAAACGCCTACGGTTACCTGGCGTCGCGCTATCGTCCCGGTGACAAAATATTTCTTCTGGGTTTTTCTCGAGGTGCGTATGCCGTGCGCTCTCTGGCGGGCATCATCGACATGATTGGTCTTTTGCGTGCCGATCAGGCAACTGAGCGAAACATACGAACTGCTTATCGTCACTACGAATGCACTCAGGAAAGCCACGGTGCTAAAGCATTTGCAGAAACTCATTGTCACGACAACGTCGAAATAGAGATGATCGGTGTCTGGGACACCGTAAAGTCGCTGGGGCTCAATGCACCTGTGATCTGGAGATTTTCAATCGCGCGAAATGCCTTTCACAACCACGAGCTTGGCGCATCAGTTAAAAACGGTTACCAGGCACTGGCACACGATGAAAATCGAGTCGCCTATTCACCGGTGATGTGGGAAAGCAAGGCAGACTGGCCAGGGCACCTCGAGCAAATGTGGTTTCGCGGGTCACACGGAGATATTGGTGGCCAACTGGGCGGTCACATGCAGGCGCGGCCACTGGCAAATATTTCACTGGTCTGGATTCTCGAAAAAGCAGAAGCCTGTGGCCTGCCCCTGCCTGCAGGGTGGCAAAACCGCTTTCCACAAGATGCAAGTGCACCATCGATTGGAACCTGGCGCGGGCTTGCCGGGCTTTTTATCACTCGAAAAAAACGACTCGTTGGTGTTGGTTCGTCTGAAAATTTGCACCCAAGTGTTTGTGAAAATACCACCGTGTCAAATTAACTTGTGCAACATAACTTATGTTGCTTAACCTATGTAACCGGCCCATCCTCCCCGTCCGTAATTAAAACTGTCGAATCTTGTGCCAGGTCAGGATAATGAACCGGAAGGCACTGCTCGCAGAAAGTATGTGAAAACTCAACATTGGACTTACCCACCAGGTAGGTTTCTACTGTGCGGAAGTAACCGTCATCATCCCGTATTGATTTGCAGAAGGCACAGATAGGCAGCAACCCCTTAAGTTCCTTAACCTCTATCAATGCGACTTCAAGATCATTAATTTGAGACTGCGCAGCTTCGGCCATTTGATTCTGGCTTTGTGCCAGTAATGAAAATTCATCATTGCCGGTAACCGGTGTACGCGCTGAGTAATCGCCATTTACTATTTTCTGTGCAGTAAAAGAGATGCTGGTCAGTGGCTTTACAACACAGAGTTTAAACAAGGTGTACGTAATTGCAGATACCGCAGCCAATGTTAAAAGCAACACCAGTATGAGCTTATTGCTAAGCGATTCAGCTGGCTCACGAACCTCAGCTTCGTCTATCTCTGCAAGCATACCCCAGTTCAAGCCATCAATCTTTAGCGGACGATACTGCGATAAAACACTTACACCGCGATAATCCGGTGTAATGGTAGAACCCGTTTGACCATTGGTTACGGCTCTGGAAGCTTCAGTGTCTACTTTCTGCAGCAAGATAGTTGAGGTATCGCTAAAGCGGCTGTCCGTGCGCATAAGCAAATCCGTACCAACAATATAAGTCTCTCCTGAAACACGCAGACCATGGTTATCTGCGACCACCTGATTTATTTTTTCGTTACTGGTCTGAAAAGCCACCGCTCCTATCAGTTTATTTTCGTTAAAAACAGGGGCTGCAAAAAAAGATGCCGGTTCAAAATAACTCGCGGCATAGGTTTCGAGATCACTGGTTGTTACCGCGTTGCGTCCACTGGCCAATGCCGTGCGAATGGTGTTTCCAAGGTTACTCCCCGCATAGGGTCCGTGATTAAAATCCGTTGCAAAATCTGTTTCTTTTCTGGTGGAGTAGACCAGTCTGGCATTATGATCAAAAAGAAATACGTCATAGAAATTAAACGTTTTCAGGTATTTGTTTAACCTGCTGTGGAATTGATCATGAGCGCGATGGTACGAAGTGGCAACTGAAGGAACATAAGCTTCATTCTTGTTACCCACTGCGTTAGGGTTTTTTACAATGTAGACCCACTGCGCCAGTCGCTCCACACTGGATTCCGGCAGATAGTCCGAAATTTCTATTGGCTGATCAATTCTACCCGCGAATTCAGTATTGTAATAATTGATTAACTCGCTTTCGATTTGTTCTTCAGGCACAGCGCGATCACCAATATCGCTCACAAGGTTATTCAGCCCATCGGTAAACGCCATTGTTGCCTCAATGATAGAGGTATCCGCAGCAAGGTTCGCCACTTGCCCCTGAGTCACTCTGAAGTGATCCTCTACTATTGTTGCACGGGATTTGAGCGCAGATTCCAGATGCATTTTGCTTTGTTCAAACATAGCAATGTTGGTAAAGTGCGTAGAGAGCCATGAACCAATAGCAGCACTTGCCGCGAACAGGCAAATGATCAGTAATCCGAGTTTTATAAAAACGGAATGTGTGGTTTGCATTGTGACGTCCCTTTGTTAGCCCTGACTGCTATTGTAACTAGTTCTGCAGGTCTGCCTACAGCAAATTACAGTAGTTTTGCGGTACAAACAAATGCGAGCCTTCTCTTAATATAGATGAGACGTTTGCCAGGTTGAAAAACACATGGAACACTCAAGGGACAATATACACCATACAGACAAAAAACCGATCAACTCAAAATCACGCTACATTCTGTTGCTTGATGATGAAAAACCTGTACGGGATGCGCTATCAAGATTACTCAAAGCACGCGGGCATCATTGCACGACAGCTCCTACCGGCGAGGTTTTAATGGAAATTCTTGAACAGAGCCGTCAATCGGGTATCAACCACGATCTGGCTATTCTCGATATTAAAATCGTTGGCGGCATGGGAGGGATAGAAACAATGCAGCGCATAGCACTAATGGATCCCCACATTCCGGTAATTTCAATGAGCGGTTATCCGGTCGAGACCCTGTTTGGTGAAGGTGAAAGGGACGGATTTGCAGGGCATCTGGAAAAACCCTTTAGCGCACGACAGTTATCACGTGAGATTGAACGCGTATTCTCAACACCAACTGGTGACACATAAGTATACCGACAAGGTATTCAACAAAAAACGACTCGAGGCTTTGAACAACAGACTGCGAGTCGAACACTATTACTACGCCGCTCTTTTATAGCCTTATATAGTAAAAAAACACATCAAGATCAAGCGGACGGGCTTCCTCACTAAAGCTTGCACCGTTGCCAAAAAACAATCGTCCGTCATCTGTGATTGTGTAGATACTAAACCATGTGGACGGCTCAAAAAATTCTGCTGGCACTGGCATGCTGTCAACAGTAGCCGCGACTGTAGTGAAGTTAATGAAGGATGCTTCACCCAGAGAAGTGGTAACAGATTGTTCCGGAAACTCCAGAATGTCCTCGTTCCCATTGATGATAACTGCTCCGGTATCAGGAGATATGGCAGGTACACTGCAGTTGAAGTCAGAGTATGAGTAAGCCGTATAAACTGACGAGGTTCCACTAATAGAGAGTGTCAACAGCGACGATTGTGTATTGGCAGTTCTATCAAACGGAAAACACCCCGTGGTCCAGTCTCCTTCGAGCGCGCTCACTATAGGAGCAACCGGCGGGGGTGTTGGGGGTGTCGGTGGAGACACGGGGTCAGGCTGAGGTTCAGGCTCTGGTTGTGGCTCCGGATCAGGCTGAGGTTGTGGTTCGGGGTCAGGTTGTGGTTCGGGTTGTTGAGGAGGTGCTGGTTGTGGCGGAGCTACCGTGTTTTCACCGGGTGTCGCTATTGCAGAGGTCTCTTCTGTTGTTGAAGTCTCATCTGCAACACCTGCGGATTCAGAGTCAGCTGCGGTTGTACCGCCACTACTCCCGCTACAGGCCACAAGCCCGGTGCTTAAAAATACCAGGGCCGAAACTCTTATCGCTCTACATCGCTTACTCATCAGAGCACCTCAGCTAAAATCAGCTACTCAGTTATTCCCCAAGACATTATCAGACAGGGCGAATTAAAACATTGCGGTGCGACCAAATATTCGGCAAAAACAAGTGCTGCAGCAGCAGCCGTAAAGCAGTGTCTGATAAATTCGGTGACACCAGCTTCTTTTTTTGGTGACTTGTCCTCAACGAATAACGAAATAACTTTACAGAAACAAGGCTCTTTAACCTGGTGATACCCGGTTTTTGCGCTTCACTTTTCGCTCAATACCAAACGGCTGATAAAGGTCAGCTTCCCCTTCGGGACGAGTTTTAAAACGACGATGAACCCATAAATACTGTCCTGGTTGTTCTCGAATCAAGCGCTCAACAATCTGATTAATAGCAACACAGTCCTGACGCTCGTCTCCACTCGGAAAATCGCTAAGTGGAGGATGAATGTTTAGTTGATAGCCGCTGCCATCCGGTTTGCGAGTCTGGGTAAACGGGATCACTCTTGCCTTACCCAGACGTGACAATTGCGACATTGCAGAGAGCGTTGCTGCAGGGATACCAAAAAAGGGTACAAAGATACTGTTCTTACGCCCATAGTCCTGATCTGGTGCATACCACATTGTCCGCCCTTTACGCAGTGCTTTAACCATACCTCGTACGTCCTCACGAGGCATGGCCTGACCCTCCATGGTATGACGTTCACGACCCGTATGCTGTACGTAATCAAAAACCGCATTTTTGTGTGGACGGTAGGAACCGTCGATCGAAAACTGCAGCCCCAGCAACTTCGCACCGATATCGATATGAGTAAAGTGCAAGGCCATTAAAATCACCCCGACACCATCTTGCTTCGCTGCTTCAAGATGCTCTATTCCGTCAATCGACATCTGCCGCTGCAACCGGCGCACAGGCCAAAACCACGCCATACCCGTTTCGAAAAACGCAATCCCCACAGATTCCATCACTTCATCTGCTAACTGCTGGCGCTGAGATTCGCTTAACTCCGGAAAGCAGAGTGAGACATTAGCGTAGGCAATTTTTCTTCGACGAGATGCTGCTCGAACCAGTATCCGTCCAAGAGCACGACCCATAAAAAGTTGTGCGCGATAAGGCAATGTACACAGCGCGTACCAGACACCTAAGCCAATCCAGGTAGCCCAGTAACGGGGGTGCAACAACTGCCTGCGAAACTCAGGTCTGGCCATAGGAAGCGCTAACTGCCGGATCAATAATGAAGGATCGGGCACCGTAGCAGAATATGGCGGTACCATTGTGTAAAAAGATGTGTTTCTGAAAAGCTTTTATCACGCGTTCTGTCGTGGAATTCCCCAGAGCCGCCAGCACAACCTCAACGATCAAATTAAAACCAGACGCTTTGTAGCGCTCGCTGTCGTCAACACAACTGGGTGTAAGTGTGAACTGCCCATCATTTACACTCCAAAAAGGCAAAATTATCAATCAAGCTTTCTCAGGTAATGAGTGATTCACACTTCGTACTCTCTAGTCACGTAGCTTATCGCCGCAGTACTTTTGATTATGATAGAAAATACTTCCAGCGCCGGCATTTTAGACACTGCGTCTGATACTGAAGGCCATGTTAAGCGCAAGCAAAAATACGTGAAGCGACAGTTTCAGCAATCTATGTTGCTGCAGGCACTGCTGCTGACGTTTATTGTTGTCAATGTGATTGTCATGGCGATTTTCTGGGCTATTGATACAGTTTCCGATCTGCACCAGTTAAAGCTATACCTCGCTTTTACAATCGCCTCATTAGAAATTATCGGTCTTATCGTAACATACAAACTGAACCTGGAGGCAAGCCATCGAATCGCAGGCCCCATATTCAGTATGGAGCGGTGCCTCAGCAACATCGAAAACGGTGATCTGACAAGTACATTAAAACTACGCAGAACTGACCAGTTTCCTGAAACTGCAGAGCAACTCAATTCCACTGTAAATTCTGTGCGGGTAAGAATTAACAATGCACAGTATCTCGCAGCACAAATACAGCAACAGCCAGAACAAGCCGCAGAACTTTCACAGCGACTTGCTGAAGAACTCGAGTTTTTCAACACCACAGACTTTAACGAAGACACAGTTAAATGAATGGCTTACGCACGTTAAAAACGCAAGCAGGATTAACTCTGCTGGAGTTAATGGCTGTCCTTGCTATTGTCAGCATACTGGGCGTGATAGGTACACCCCTGTACCAGGGTTATTCCCTTAAAACCAAAGTAGGTACTGCGATACCGTTAATGGCACCGGTACAGCGACTCGCTACCGAGCATTTTATACTTAACAATTCATGGCCTGCAGATAACGCTGAAGCTGGGGCAAGAGCACCTGGCACCTACACACAAAATTACCTGACCAGCATTGAGATAACCGATTCACCGGAGCCAGGAACTATTGTGCTTACCTATGACACGTCGCAGTTAAAAGTGCTCGGTACTGATAACACACTGGTCTACTACCCTGTGTTAAATGGAACCAGCACTGTCGGCTGGAAATGCGATAAGGGAACTATTGCGGACAGGTACCGACCCGCAACTTGTCGGTCATAGTCGATCCGTTTTTGCCAGTGCACTTGCCAGTGCACCCCTTCAAAGTAAGAACAGGCAATCTACAAACAGGCAATGGCTGATCACAGCAACCTTCACGGGCCAGATTTTTAGTCACCGCTGAACGCAGCAGTGCATCTTAATCGCTTCAAAGCCGGACGGCCGAAAGTATCATCCACCAGATAAAAACAATCTGGAAAAAACTCTCCGCTAAGCGCCGCTGGTATCAAACTCCGTTTCAGACTGTCAGACCGAAAGGTCCTGAGAACAAGATCTCATATCGCTGATTTCCCACTGGTACCGATTGACTCATAATTTATTTGGGATTATATTCCCATTTTTAGAAAACTCAGCTACCGACGCTCGGGGCCAGACCTGAATATAATCGACCACACGTCGTAGTTTTATTGACCTCATGGGAGTCTAGTTCATGCACAACACGCTTGGGATTTTGAGCCTGACAATTTTTCTGGCTACCGGATGCGGAGGACGAACAAACATAGCACCGATTGAAGCAGACATTGAAACAGTTTCTGCTACAGATCAAATTACCACGGATGAAACGTTAACCGGCATTTTAGCTGGCGCTACTTTTGTGTCGGTGGATCCTCTGGATAGTGATGGCACTCCACCTACTGTCAATCGGACTCTGAGCTTTACCAGTGATGAAGTAACCAATAACAATATCGATGGCAGAGAAGTCGGCAGCTTTTCCAACATCGACGGATCAGCCAGCACTGATACCTCAGAATGGATAGCTAATTTTGCCAGTGGGTCGGTCAATTTCAGTGTTGACGGTAACAGCATTCTTTGGGATGGCATAAGCTATCAAAGAGTCGCTGCATCGCTGTTTGATTCCCGACAAAGCCTGATTAGTTTTTTTGATGGTTCTACCTACAACACGGTAGGCGAGTTTGACATAGGCGAAAACGCTTTTGGACAGGTAGCGTTGGGAAATTGGTCGATACAATTTGCAGATAACCAAATTGTCTGGTCCGTTCAGGATACCGTAACTGTTGGCACCTACTCCTTTAACGATAGTGGTAGCTTCAATATTGATCTCGGTTTTAACGAGTTGACGGCGTTCGTGCTGAACAATGATCAACTGGTTATAGACTCTATTGTGTATCAACGGGAAGGCAGCACCCAATTTAGCTCCCAACAGCGTCTTGATGCATTTCTTGATGGCGCAAGCTATCGATCATCCGGCCAGTTACCGGTAGGTGAAAACGCCTCTGGCACTCAGGCGCTCGGCTACTGGTATCTGGATTTTTTAAGCAATACGTTTAACTGGGCACATGATGACATCACGCAGGCGGGTACTGTTACCTACCGGGATGAAAACTCCTTTACAGCGGTTCTCGCCAACACAGAGACCATTGTCGAAGTGGCAGGGAATAACATTGTCTGGGAAGGTGAAAGTTACATCAGACAGTAGTGTCAGATGCAGACATTACCTCAAGCCACATCGATCGAGAGCAGTGACCGGTAATGAAGAAGATCTCTCTTATAAAAAATCTGGTCAAAAAAATCTGGCCTCGACCACGACCCCAAAGGTGAAACCATAGCGGCTATAAAAATACAACATAAACAGCGCCACAGCGGCCACGCTGCCAACAAAGATCACCAGTGGTTTAACAGTAACGCGGCTGATTGCCAGATCGGCAATGACAAAAGCGATCAGTCCGAAAGGGTAGTTCAATTCGCCAATGATCCAGAACCAGGCTTTTGGTCCGGTTATATCACCAATGCGAAAAAACCAAAGTATCGGCCAAAAAGCGATCCATAAAACAGTTCCAAGTATTATTCTTCGAACAAGAGTGTCAATCATTAAGTATTCTGCTTTTGTTATGACAATAATATCGACGCAGAGCAATAATTCTGCCTGATACCTATACTGTTTTTCCAGGGTGTTATCAAATAAGTATTAACCAAACGGCCTACTCCTGCACCTCGTGTACCTCAATAACATTGCCTTCAGGATCATAAAAAAATATCTGATACCAACCCTGCACTGCAGTGTTACCCCAGTCAGAATAGGGAACGCCCTTTTCCTCAAGATGTTTCTTAAATGCCTCTATGTCATCCGTCCGGTAAGCTATGTGGCCGCAGACCGCCGGATTAACCGTGTGGCCCGTCCTGAAACTCAACTCGACATCACGCTCCGCCATGTGTAATTGCACATCACCGTCTGTAGCGAACGCCACATCGCTCTCAAAACCCTTTTTTCTTTCCAGCTGTGGCAACAAATGTTCATCTTCTTCGTCGAGTCCGATCACATCGCGATAAAACCTGTCTAACTCAGGTACGTTACTGGTGGACAAATTAATGTGGTGCAATTTCAGTTTCATGATTTCTAAATCCCGGAGACGCCAGGGTTACATCCTGACTCAATTAGGGTTATCTGCCTGTTAAGTCTACGCTACCAAATTCAGAGCTTGCACCAAACAAAACAATCGGTAACATCCGGATAACCAACACCACGATCGCAGATCCAAACCATGCATAAAGTCGAGGTATCCGGCGACGGAAAAATCGTAACACTGACGATCAAAGGACAGACACCAGTCCGGTATCACGCAATCTGGCTGCGCGACAATGCCCGTGACAATGAGACGCGCGCTGCGGGTAATGGCCAACGCCTGATAGCGTTGTCAGATATACCCGCCGATATTTCAATCAACAGTGCAGAAATCACTGACAGCACACTGCATATTATCTTCAAGCCGGAAAATAAAACAATACAGTACGACCTCAGTTGGCTGGCTGAACACAGCTACGACACTACTGCTGCTAAAACACCCGGCTGGATACCGGATGATATAGAAACCTGGGATTCACAACTGAGCTCAGCTCTTCCAACCGCTGCCTGGAACGAGATAAAAAATAATCGCGATACACTGCACCAGTGGCTAGCGGGTGTACGAAAATACGGCTTCGCCAAACTGACCAACGGCCCGGTAGAACCTGGCGCTTTGCTACAGGTGGTAAAACTTTTCGGCTACGTTCGCGAAACCAACTACGGTGAATTCTTTGAAGTGAGAACCGAAGTCAATCCGGAAAACCTGGCCTTTACATCACTCGGTCTTCAGGCCCATACAGACAACCCCTATCGCGATCCTGTACCCACTCTGCAAGTGCTCTATTGCCTTGAGAACTCGGCAGACGGCGGAGAAAACATGGTAGTTGATGGTTTTGCAGCAGCAACCCGATTACGCGATGAAAACCCGAAGTGGTTTGATGCACTGGCATCACACTGCGCCCGGTTTGAATATGCCGGCGAAACAGACGTCCTGTTGCGCTCCCGCAAACCAATGATAGAGCTGGCACCTGACGGTGAACTGACAGCAGTACGATTTAACAACCGCTCAGCTGCTGCAATAACCGATGTTCCTTTTGACGACATGGCAAACTACTACGACGCGTATCGCAGGCTGGGTGAAATAATCGATGATAATCAAATGGAAGTCACCTTTAAACTGTCGCCGGGTGAAAGCTTTATCGTTGATAACACCCGGGTACTACACGCTCGCAAGGGATATTCCGGCGCGGGCAATCGCTGGCTGCAGGGTTGTTACGCTGACAAAGACGGCTTGTACTCGACACTGGCAAGCCTGGAAAACGCATCTGCTGCAACATCACCATGACTGACTCTGACGTTCATTCACTGTCTCACGATAACATCGTGGCATTTTTGCAGGATATATTCGATCGTCGTGGTAACGAAGAGTATCTCGGTGAACCGGTCACCATGGCTGAGCACATGTTACAGGGTGCGCATCTGGCGGAACTTGCCGGAGAATCCGAAGCAACAGTAGTCGCAGCACTTCTGCACGATATAGGTCACTTCACCAGTGAGTTCGGCACATTCTCAATGAATGACACCGAAGACCGGCTGCATGAAGAG
This sequence comes from uncultured Granulosicoccaceae bacterium, assembly GCA_964388065.1. Taxonomy (GTDB): domain Bacteria; phylum Pseudomonadota; class Gammaproteobacteria; order Granulosicoccales; family Granulosicoccaceae. The sequence continues at coordinate 2,434 of CAYLZS010000177.1, read as the reverse complement.
GCGGGCGCCACTGTATTGCAGCCCTTTTTTCCATCCATCGTTATCGACTGTGTGCAGCATCATGTGTCCGCAAAGCGGTACTTATGTGCGACCAGGCCCGAATACTATCAGCAACTGTCAGACGCCTCGGTGCATTCACTGAATTTACAGGGCGGACCGATGTCATCTGCAGAAGTACAGACGTTCGAACAACAGAAAAACCTGCAGGATATAGTTAAAGTCAGGCAGTTCGACGATGCCGGAAAAATAGCAAACTTAAAAACCAAATCGTTTGCGGACTATGCACCAATGGTACAACGGGTGGTCGATAGCTGCAGAAAACATCATGGCTAAAGTATGTCTCGTTATTATTGACGGGATGAGCTTTGATGACTGCGTATCACAGTGTGGTTATCTTGAAGGGTCCGTTGAAGCTGGTATCGCTCGACGCTGGGCAATGCAAGCGTGTCTTCCCACCATATCTGCTGCACTGTACGAAACAATACACACAGGCCTGGCACCACACGAACACGGCATTCTGGGTAACAATCACCTGCGCCAGTCACAGCACGACAATATATTTAATACAGCAAAGCAATCGGGTAAAGTCACAGCTGTTGTTGCGCACAGCTATTTTCACACCCTTTATGGTGGCAGCGATTTCGATCCGTATTTACATTGTGAAATTAACGATCCGAACGCACCCATACCCTATGCACGCTACTACTCAATGGAAGGCTATCGAACTGCAAATTCCTGTGTGCCATCAGAATCAGATCTTTGCGCGCAGGCCTGGGCACTGACACAACTACACCAGCCCGATTACCTGCTGTTGCATTCAAGCAGTGTCGATACACTTGGGCACTGGTTCACCGGCGACTCGCCAGAGTACAGGATTCAAATATCCATCGTGGACAACGCGTTGTCACAGTTGATACCGCGACTAATCGATAGCAGCTACCACGTGATGGTCACAGCTGACCATGGTATTAATTCTGATGGACATCACGGTGGCAACCAGTCTGTTTTACGCACAGTGCCATTTTACTACTTTGGCAAAAATACCGGACCAGATGCGGACCAGACACTCGATCAAAGAGCAATCGCACCGACAATTCTCAAACTGGCAGACATAGCGATTCCGCAGAGCATGCAATTTGACAGTGTGTTTTAACCGAATAACATCAGGCAGAGCCAGCAGGCGCCCATCCGGAAACAGGCGCTACTGCTAACGTCTGCGTTTCAGACTTTCCTTCTAAGTAAAATTAGCAGACCCAAAACCCAGTGGTAGATAGTGCCGCCACCGGACTCGACCGAGTTTGCAGCAGCAATTTCAGGCTGCCCTGAACTACTATCTAATTCACTATTACTTACGACACTATTACCTGATCCGAACGCCAGTGCATCTGCGGTGTTGATTTCTTCTGCTGTTATCGGAGAAGCGATTTCGGCAGATTGTACGGAAGCCAAATCTGTAACAGATTCTTTTGCCTCTGTGTTCGGCAAAGGAGTAGTAGCAATTCGAAAGTTATCGAAATAAATGTACTGATCAGTTGTCGGAGCCCACGATGGATCAGCACCGCCATAAAATGTACTGAAATAGAAAAGGTTTATACCTATGTCTGCTGTTTTACGATAAAGCATCGTGTTTGAGCTGAGCACCTTAACACCGTCAAACCAGGCCTCTACAACACCATTCGCTTCACCGACTGTATTCAGGACAATGCGGTGCTGAAAAGTGTGCCACTTGCCACGCTCGGCTTGTGCAGTCCAGTACTCGTCGTCACCGTATTCATAGAACTGATCTGCGTGATACACATAGTTTTCAAGCTTGCCGTCTTCACGCCACATACCACGTGCACTCCAGCCATCGTAGCCGTTTGGAAAACCACCGCCGGTGTTGCAACCGTCACGGGGATCCTGGGTAACATTGTATCCACACAGACCAGGCAGTTTGCCGCCACGAACAAAGTCAAAGTCGTCAGCAAATTTTACATCGTAGGAAATATAGAGTTCCTCAAAGTTGCGATCAATCCCGGACCCAAAAGACAAGTCGTTTAAAAAAGCAACCGCACCGTCAGAACCAAATTTGTGCGCAGGAAATACAACTTCCAGTGCCTTACCTTTTTCATTGTCAGCTACAATTTTCGCACGGTTCTCCCTGATTCCCATATGCCACATAGGGGTGTGCCACTGATCGTTCAGAACCTCCGGAAGATATGGCCCGACACTGGCAGACTCAAAGTCCTGTTCAAAAACAACCAGATCCTCCTGAGTTACTACAAGACCCGGAGCACTACTTTGCTTTGCCGGTTGATCCGGATTGATAATACAGGAACCGCCATTCTCCCATCCCCAGCCATCGCCATCTTTATCAGCACGGGCATCACTGCAGAAGGGCTGGCCTGCGTCGTCAAATAACTTCGGTTTTTCTACAAGCTGACAAACTCGGGAA
>CAYLZS010000176.1:0-25355 GCA_964388065.1 uncultured Granulosicoccaceae bacterium | reverse complement strand
GTTATAACCCTCCGCCTAGTTTCAAGTCAGCAGCATGATCGGTGCCGGCTAGAGGAGAAATAATACCATGGCTCTTATCAATACTACCGCTTAAAAAGATATCGCAACATCAAACACATTGCCAAAGTCGGCGAATGGCCTCAGACGTCTCGCTCCGCTGACGTCGGTATGCGGTGGTGGAAAAACTAGCTGCAGGGAACCAGTTGTCCGGAAATCGCCACCCCTGGCATTCCCTTCGGAATCTTTTGGGCCCAGGGTATTTCGACGATAACCTCGCACCGACTGAATACCACCAGCAAAGAATCGACGAAAAAACGGCAGTGTATCCAACCCGTCTTCACCCTCACCGTAGTTGATACTGGTACTGAATGACAAAGTTAAAGCATCTGTCACCGGGCGAAAATACTCCAGGTTGTAGCCGAGCTTGATATAGGTGAGATCACTGTTTGGCGTGGTTGCTTCGAAACTGAGTGAGTTACGCGCACCACTTGTTGCAAACACCGTGCGGTTGCGCGTGTCATGGGAATAACCAAGTGAAACGTCAAACAAATCATATTCGTCGCCGAAATCATCCAGAAAGTCGATAACTTCTGTTGATGAGCCTTCAGTCGTGATTGCACTAACCTGCTCAAAACCTGCACCAAAACTGAAGGTTGAAAACTCGCTTAAAGGTACACCGTAGCGAATTTTTCCACCCCAGCTATCAATAATAAAGTTTGCAGTCGAATCAAACTCACCACTGTCAGTATTCCTGACAAACGCTCTGATATTTCTACTGATACCATCATTGGTAAAGTATGGATCAGTGTAGGAGATTGAAAAATTATCCTGACTTCTACTGTTATCGAACGTGACTGCTAATCGCTCTCCACTGCCGAACAGATTTTCCTGAGAGAAGTTTACATTGAAGATAAAACCGTCAGATCCAAAACCAGCACCTGCACCGAACGAACCCGAAGCTCCTTCAAGCACGTTAACTGCAATATCGACAAGGTCATCACTTCCCGGAACTCGTGGTGTCGTTATAGAAACTCTGTCAATATAAGGTAATCTTTGCAATCGAGTTTGGGATCGGCTCAGTGCCGCCGGAGAAAAACGGCTGCCTTCCATCTGTCTCATCTCGCGACGCAAAACTTCATCCTGAGTGCCGTCCTGGCCATTGAACACTATGCGGCGCACATACACGCGCTTGCCTGGGGTGATTGAATACTTAAGGCCTACTGTATTGGTATCGTCGTCAAGGTCAGGGACAACATCCACATTTGCAAATGCATAACCATCTTCACCGAGACGATCACTGATTGCACTGGAACTCTCCGTCATTAACTTGCGTGAATAAATATCTCCCGGACTCAACGATACCAGCGGGCTTAAAGACGACTCTTCTATACCCGGTGCCATACCTGCAAAACTAATTTCACCTACTTCGTATCGCTCACCTTCATCTATGTTGATGGTGACGTTGATATCCTGCTTGTCCGGCGAGATGGTTACCTGTGTTGATGTAATATCAAAGCGCAAATAGCCTCGATCAAAGTACCAGGCACGAAGCTTCTCAGTATCTGCCGTGAGCTTCGCTCTGGAGTATTTGTCGCGCGAGCTTAACGGGTTGATACCCTTGACACCGGAGTCGAGTAACTTCAGCAGTTGCTTCTCTGTGAAGTCTTCGTTGCCGACAATATTCATGTGACTGATTCTCGCAATCACACTTTCTTCTATGTCTATCCTGACGCTTACCCGGTTACGTTCAAGGTCCTGAACTGACGAGTCAACGCTGGTGCCATACTGTCCGCGACTGAAATAAACCTGACGCAGTTCGGTTTCAAGATTGTCCAGTACTGATCGCCGGAAAATACGCCCGGTGGCAAGGCCAATGTCATCGAGTGTCTCGTTGAGCTGGTCAGAGGGAAGCTCGTCATTACCTGAGACTTCAATCTCTGCAATAGTTGGACGCTCATCAACGGTGACGATAAGAACTGACTCGTCTTGTGAAAGAGAGATGTCATCGTAAAGTTCGGTATCGTACAGTGCCCGAATGAGGCGAGCGCCATCAGTTTCCTGCCTGAATCGCTCACCTGCTCTGATTGGCAGGTTTTTTAAAACATCACCGGTTTCTATTTGCTCATTACCGCGAACGACTATGTCACTAACAACGAACTCTGCGCTATTACCCTGGGAGATAAGTTGCGCATAGAGCGAGCTTTGAAAGGAGAGCACACCTGCAGCGCTGAATAGAACCAGCGCAAGCACACGACACCCGATTCGGTGGAAAGTACCTGATGACATTAACGGTAGGCAAGCAGAGAATTCGTCTCAGAATAGCAAGTGCCTTGCTACAAATGAATTACCGAATCTAAATACTGGCGCGGTTCGAATACAGGCTGAGTTCAGCCTGAACCAGAACCGCAGCCATCAAAGATTGTGTGGCCGTTTTGATGGATACCGTACAGGACAGAGAGGTGTGTCCGGACTAGCCACCAAAGAGCCTTAGGATGTCCTGATAAAAAACGAATATCATCAGGGTTCCGAGCAACGCTATTCCAATTTGCTGACCAACAATCTGAATGCGCTCCGACACAGGTCTGCCTGTCACCAGCTCGATAGCGTAATAAAGCAAATGCCCGCCATCCAGCATCGGTACCGGGAACAAGTTAAAAACACCCAGACTAATGCTAACCAATGCAATAAAACTCAAGTAGTGGTCAATACCAACACTTACCGACTGCCCTGCAAACTGAGCTATAGATATGGGGCCACTCACTGTATTCTTAAGTGACGCCTGCCCGGTGAGCAGTTTACCAATCATCTTGACACTAACCGAAATCATTTCCATGGTGCGACTGAAGCCCATGCTCAATGCTGTCAGCGGCGTGTAACGCTCAACCGTACGAAGCTTTTCATCGATAACAGCTTGTGATTGTGTTTCCCGAGCACCGATAAAACCAATATCACCCCCCGGAGATTCACGACGTGCAGGTGTCAGTTGCAGGTCTATTTCGGAGTTACCTCGCAGCACCACCAGATTAAGTGACTTGTCAGCGCTTGCACGAATGATTTCAACAAGCTGCCGCCAGGTATCCACTGTTGCACCATCACTGGAAAGTATTTTATCGCCAACCTGTAAGCCTGCACCTTCAGCGGCACCGCCTGCCACCAAACCGCCGATGACCGGATCAACATCGGGCCACCATCGATTCAGACCAATAGAGCCGACAACATCACCGTCTTGATTTAACAACTCTTTAGCCAAAACAAGCTTGCGCGTTGCCTGCGCACCACTAGTGGTATCAACAGTGATATCAATTTCACCACCACCACTGACAATGCCATCCAGCAAGCCAACGTACACCGTATTCCATGTCGGTGTTGCCTTGCCATTTACTTCAACAATTCTATCTTCAGACTGAAAACCTGCCATCGCAGCAGGTGAGTCTTTTAACGGATCACCAACGATTGGAGCAATGCCGGTGATGCCGACTATAAACACCAGCCAGTAGACCAGCACCGCAAGAATCAGATTGGCCAATGGCCCGGCTATAACAATGGCAATTCTGGCCCAGACACTCTTGCGGTTAAAGGCGCGGTCGAGCTCTGATTCATCGACATCGCCTTCGCGCTCATCAAGCATCTTGACGTATCCACCCAATGGAATGGCAGCCAATACATATTCGGTTTTATCCGGCCCTGCGACTTTCTGCCATAGTGGCTTGCCAAAGCCAACAGAAAAGCGCAGCACCTTGACACCCATTTTTTTCGCCACCCAATAGTGACCAAATTCATGGATTGTCACCAGCACACCGATCGCGATGATAAAAGCGACAAGACTAAGTAGGAAACTCTGCATCAACGATACCTGTTACGTGCCCATTACATGAGATTTGCATGAACTCAATAACCCGGCACTTGCTGCAGGCCGGGTATCGACGTTCCTGAATTTGGAAACTGCTTCAGACGACTGGCAGTGACACTTCTCGATCTATATATTCTAGCGCAAACTGACGAACCGAGCGGTCCATAAGGAAGAGATCGTCGACACTTTCGGGGGCGGATTGCGTGAAGTTTTGCAACGCATGGGAGTTTACTCGTGAGATATCGGCAAAACCGATTGCGCCGTCAACAACCTGCGATACCGCTACCTCATTTGCAGCATTTAACACGCCAGTAGCGCCATTACCTTGCCGCAAAGCCTCACGAGCCAGATGCAGGCACGGGAAGCGGTCCATATCCGGTGCTTCAAAGTGCATGCTTCCCAATCGGACAAAATCCAGTGGTTCTACTCCCGCGTCAATTCGCTCGGGCCACGCCATCGCATTTGCAATCGGTGTTCGCATATCCGGCTGCCCCAGCTGAGCCAGCACCGAACCATCGATAAATCGAACCATTGAATGAACAGCGCTTTCAGGGTGCACGACCACCTCGATCAGGCTTTCGTCAAGACCAAACAAATAGCTCGCCTCAATTACCTCAAGGCCCTTGTTCATCAAAGTGGCGGAGTCGATAGATACTTTCGGCCCCATATCCCAGTTCGGGTGACTCAAAGCCTGTTCGACAGTTACCGATTGCATTTGTTCTTTGGAGAGTTCGCGAAACGGTCCGCCAGATGCGGTGAGCACCAGTGAGGACACTCCATTGTGAAGACTTTTATCAGGATCACAGCGATTGCCTTCCGGCAGACACTGAAAGATTGCATTGTGCTCGCTATCGACCGGTATGATTGTCGCCCCACCTTCTCTGGCTGCCTGATTAAGCAATTCACCAGCGACCACCATCGACTCTTTATTCGCGAGCAGTATTCTCTTACCGCTTCTGGCCGCCGCGATTGTCGGACGCAAACCGGCAAAGCCAACTATAGATGCCATGACTGTTTGTGTTTTAGGATCTGATGCTATCTGAGACAACGCATCAGGCGAGTTCAGCACAACCGTGTCACTGTTAGCCGATGCCAGTCTGCGAGATAACTCTTCACCGGCAGATGCCTCCGCCATCGCAGCAGTTACCGGTTTAAACTTCAGGCACTGTTGAAATATTGCTTCAACGTTGGTGCTCGCAGTTAAAGATGTCACCTGGTAGCGCGAGTGGTTGCGCTCAAGAACATCGAGCGTACTGGTACCAATAGAGCCGGTAGATCCAAATATTGCGATTGTTTCTTTCGATGACACGGCTATAACCACAATGCAGCAAATGTGATAAACGGTATTGCAGCGAGCAGACCATCGAAACGGTCGAGCACACCTCCATGACCTGGCAGCAGAGTACCGCTGTCTTTTATATCTCTGGTGCGTTTGGCGCGACTGATAAAAAGATCGCCAGCAATAGATACCAAAGCCGCGAACACACTCATGATAAAAATTGACCAGGCACTCAGATCATTACCTGCTAGGTATACGCACGCGACTGCCGCTAAAATTAAAGCCAGTAACATTCCACCCGCGGCCCCTTCAATTGTTTTACCCCCACTGATCTGTTCAGCAAGTTTTCTCTTGCCGAATTTTCTGCCACTGAAATAAGCACCGGTATCTGCTGCTGCCACCAGCGCTATAGCAAAAATAACAATCGCAGGCCCGTGCGCCTGTCTTAGCCAGAAGATGCAACATACCGATAACAGCAATAAAAAAGACGCAATGGCCAGGAGTGGCCAGCGGATCTTCGCTGTTCCATCGGCTTCAAATTCAGCGGGTAGTACCGGTCGGGTAAACAAATCACCGACAATAACCATCCAGAAGATAACACCGGTTAAAACCAGTGGTGCCAGCATGGCACTATTCACCATCAACAAACAGATTGCCGTTGTTGTAGTAACGATAACAGTGTAAGCAACTCGCAAATTAGCTGGTGTGACCGATGCAAGATTACTCCACTCCCATGCACAGCCACCGGTAAGTACCAGCAAAAACAAAGCAAAGAGGAGCTCATTCCAGCCAAGCAAGGCCCATAACGCAACAGCCGAAAGCACCACTGCTGTGATAATACGTTGCTTTAACACGCGCCAGATCCGTATTTTGAGTTAACTACAGTAAGCACGGTAACAAGGTGCTTAATAGTTTTGAGCACAGTCATTGGTTGGCCTGTACCTGATCGCCTGTTTGTCCGAAACGACGCTCACGAACAGTGTAGTTGTCGATAATTTCATCGAGCTCTGACCCGTCAAAGTCTGGCCAAAGCGTATCTGTGAAAGCGAGCTCGGTATAGGCTAAATGCCATAGAAGATAGTTACTCAGGCGTTGTTCACCACCGGTCCGAATAAAGAGATCTGGTTCAGGACACGCTGCAAGCCAGGTATGTTCGGAAATAGTTTGCTCTGTAATTTCCTCAGGACGGAGTGAACCGGTTTGGACTTTACCGGCTATATCCGTCATTGCATTCACAAGTTCACCACGACCGCCATAATTGACTGCTATGTTCAGATGCATGCCGGTATTCGATGCGGTTTTATCTTGTGCTACATTTATTTCTTTTAACAAACCATCAGAGAATTTTGATAACTCCCCTATAAACTGTACCCGGATTTTATTTTCGTGCAGCTTATTGAGCTCGCTACGTATCGCTTTAATAAAAAGCTCCATCAAAAAGCTAACTTCAGTCTCCGGACGTTGCCAGTTCTCACTGCTGAAAGCGTAGAGGGTAAGTGCTTCTAAACGCAGCCGCGCGCAATGTTCAACTATGTTGCGAGTGGCAACCACACCTGACTGGTGGCCAGCACTGCGAGGCTTACCACGCTGCTCCGCCCAGCGGCCGTTGCCATCCATAATCATGGCAATGTGTTTTGGCAATTCTTTCACGATGCTATCTGAATCTATTGCTAAATTAGCGACGGGATTGATAGTGGCGAGCTTGATATAGTTGAAATAGCCAAAGGCTACACTTCCATCAGCTCGGCTTCCTTGGCCTTGAGCATCTCCTCAACTTTAGCAATATGCTCATCGGTTGCCTTTTGAATGAGGTCCTGCCCCTTGCGCTCTTCATCCTCAGATATTTCTTTTTCTTTTTGCAGCTCTTTTAGATCACCATTTGCATCGCGGCGAATATTGCGAACACTGACTCTTGCATTTTCTGCTTCGGATCTAACAACACGCACCAGATCTTTACGTCTTTCTTCCGTAAGTGGCGGCATTGGAATTCTGATGACTGTGCCTGCACTGGACGGGTTGAGACCTAAATCGGAATTAATAATCGCCTTCTCAATAGGGCCAACCATGTCTTTTTCCCACGGGGTTACTGTCAGTGTTCGTGCATCTTCAATAGCAACTTTGGCAACCTGATTCAGCGCTGAGGCGTTTCCGTAGTAGTCGACTTTTATATGATCAAGCAAGCTGGTGTGTGCCCGACCCGTGCGAATTCGACCGAAATCATTCTGTAGCGAATCAAGACTCTTGCTCATGCGGCTGGCCGCGTCTTTTTTAATATCGTCAATCATTTATGCTTCTCCACTTTCCACAATAGAGCCGACATCAGAACCACTAACGGCGCGAATCATCTCCCCGGGTGTATTCATGTTAAACACTCTTAGTGGAAGATTGTTGTCACGACACATAACAATAGCGGTTGTGTCCATCACAGCCAGCTTTTGGTCGATGACTTCGTCGTAGGTGATGCGGTTGATCTTAACCGCATCGGGGTATTTATTCGGGTCCTTGTCGTAGATGCCATCGACCTTCGTCGCTTTAAGCATGACATCCGCACCAATTTCAACCGCGCGCAAACTTGCCGCCGTGTCAGTGGTAAAAAACGGGTTACCGGTGCCTGAGGCAAAAATCACCACCCTGCTCTTTTCAAGGTGTCGGACTGCACGCCGCCGGATAAAGTCTTCACATACCTCATTTATTTTAAGCGCCGACATGACCCGACAATACACCCCCTGTCGCTCCAATGTATCCTGAAGAGACAGCGCATTGATCACAGTCGCAAGCATACCAATGTGATCTCCGGTAACGCGATCCATCCCGCCCTCTGCCAAATAGGCACCCCGGAAGATATTACCGCCCCCGATCACCACAGAAACTTCAATATCTGACGCCACCAGCTCGGCAATTTCCCTGGCTATTCGCTCAATAAAGACAGGATCAATACCGTATTGCAGATCACCCATCAGCGCTTCACCACTGAGTTTCAGCATTACGCGCTTTCTTGGAGCTTTATTTGACATTCTGGCAGCTATATCCGTTTTAGTACGGTGATCGGACGACCCCTGACACCGATGTGGTGATTGACCTGGTCGCATTAAACGGTCGGACGACCGCGTGGCTAAACCACCTGATTGTGCCATAAAAAAAGCCGACTCATCGGTCGGCTTTTCATACAGCTGTCAAGATTGCGAACTTGTAGCGCGCAAGCGGCCCCAATTAGATTCCGAGCAAGGAACCTCGGAACAAGAGTCCTCCGCCACACACCGGAGCGATCTAGTCGCCTTTGACCTGTGCCATCACTTCTTCAGCGAAGTTCTCGGTCTTCTTTTCGATACCTTCACCGACTTCATAGCGCTCAAAGAAGTACGCTTTTGCATCACCTGCTTTTAGCAGCTTCTCGACAGTCTGGTCAGGATCCTTAACGAAAGGTTGTCCCATCAGGGTGATTTCCGCCAGATACTTGCGCAAGCGACCTTGTACCATTTTCTCGATGATTTCAGCCGGCTTGCCACTTTCTCCAGCTTCTGCAACCAGAATCTTCTTTTCTTTGTCCAGAACATCTGCCGGAACATCTGCTTCACCGATGCAAACCGGACGACTGGCTGCAACGTGCATGGCTATGTCACGAGCCAGCTCTTCACTTCCACTCACCTCAGTCACGACGCCGATGCGCTCACCATGTGTATAGACACCGGCAATACCATCTTTCATATCGCGGCGGACAAAACGACGAACCTGGATGTTCTCACCCAGCTTTGATACCAATTCCTGACGCACCTGCTCAACAGTCTTACCGCCAGCGTCAAGCGCACTCAGCGCCTCTACATCTGCGGGACTGCCTGCAAGGGCTGCCTTGCATACCGATTGAGCAAAGCCTGCAAAATCATCACCCTTGGCAACAAAATCTGTTTCGCAGTTTACTTCGGCCATCGCCACGCACTTGCCGTCATCACTGACTTCGATTGCGATCAGACCCTCCGCTGCGATGCGGCCCGATTTTTTATCGGCCTTTGCCAGACCTGAAATACGCATCTGTTCTGCTGCGGCATCAAGATCACCGTTTGCTTCGACCAGTGCACCTTTGCACTCCATCATGCCTGCGCCAGTTCTCTCGCGCAGTTCCTTTACCATTGCTGCTGTAATTGCCATTTGAATAGCCTTAATTTGGTTTTTCGCCGCCGACTGGCGGACGCGATGCGTACATACGCATCGGGATTTATAGTGTGGTAACCAACTTGTGCTAACTACTTAGCACGAACTTTTTTAAGTATCTGCTGGTTTTGTTGCAGCAGCTTCCGGTGCTGCCTCAGCTGCTGGTGCTTCCGCATCACTGGCTGCGGCTGCGAGAGTTGCTTCTGCCTCTGCGGCTGCAGTTTCAGCGGCTTTCTCCGGTGTCGGTTCAGCTGCTGTCTCTTTTACCTCAACGTATTCCTTACTACCGGAAATCGCACCTGAAGTTTTGCCTGCCTGAATGGACTCAGCTGCTGCATCGACATAAAGCTGGATTGCACGGACAGCATCGTCATTACCAGGAATAACGTAATCAACCTGCTGTGGTGAATTGTTGCTATCGACGACCGCGACAATCGGAATACCCAGTTTGCGGGCTTCGGCAATTGCAATTTTCTCATAGCCGGTATCGATCACAAACAGAGCATCCGGAAGACGGTCCATTGCTTTAACACCACCCAGACTCTTGTCGAGCTTTTCAAGCTCGCGACGCAGAGTCAGTGCTTCTTTCTTACTGAGCTTTTCCTCGCCACCACTGGCGAACATCTCTTCAAGTTCAAGCATTCTTTTTACCGACTGCTTGACGGTTTTGAAGTTGGTCATCATGCCGCCCGGCCAGCGACGATTAACGAAAGGCATATTGCAGGCAGATGCTGCGTCCTTCACGGCATCACGCGCGGCTCGCTTGGTGCCAACGAACAGTACCCGGCCATTTTTTGCCGCAAGGCTGCCCAGAAAATTCATAGCATCGTCCATTGCCGGTACGGTGCTTTCCAGGTTAAAGATATGAATTTTGTTGCGCTCACCATAGATATAGGGAGCCATTTGTGGACACCAGTAACGAGTTTGGTGACCGAAGTGCACGCCAGCTTCAAGCATTTGGCGCATGCTTACTTTAGACATAATGTCATCTCAAATTGTATTGGGTTAGGCCTCCGCCCCATCAAACATGCAACCAGTTTCTGTGTCAGCAAACCGGCACCCATCATGTTCTGTTACAGGAGCGTGTGAATTCCGGCGTATCATCAGATTTACCGGTTGAATGGCAGGTGTTCACTTTTCGCACCAGCCAGCCAGTAATTATATTCCAGAATTCCGGTTTATTCCAATACAATACCTGTGTTGGTACCTTAATTTTTGCCGAACCAGCCCGCCAACGGCCAGTGCGGTCCATAATCTGGTACGAACGCGAAGCAGCCAACTCAATTGAGCCTGAAATACTTTTTCGAAGGATAGCCAGAATCCGATGTCAGCAAGACACGCAGTGCCGCTAAAGTCTCCGTCAGAAATCGAAAAAATGCGCGTCGCAGGCCGTATGGCTGCTGAAGTGCTGGACCTCATTACCGAGCACGTCAAACCGGGTGTGACCACCGAAGAGCTCAACACCATCTGCCACCAGCACATTACTGAGGTTCAGGGCGGTATCCCGGCTCCTCTAAACTATCGCGGATTTCCAAAATCGATCTGCACTTCACTGAACCACGTTGTCTGCCACGGCATTCCGGGTGATCGCGTGCTGAAGAAAAAGGACATCATCAATATAGATGTCACCGTCATCAAAGATGGTTATCACGGCGATACCAGCCGCATGTACCACGTTGGTAAACCGACAATTAAAGGCAAACGAATTTGCGATATTGCACTGGAAAGTCTCAATCGTGGCATCGCTCAGGTTAAACCTGGTGCCACACTGGGAGACATTGGCGCTGCTATCCAGACCTATGCGGAAGGTGAACGATGTTCGGTGGTTCAGGAATATTGTGGCCATGGCATCGGCCGATTGTTTCATGAAGAGCCTCAGGTTCTGCACTACGGCAAGGCCGGTGATGGACTAGTTTTGGAGGCAGGCATGGTGTTCACAATCGAACCCATGATCAATGCCGGTAAACGGCAGGTTAAGCTGCTGTCAGATGAATGGACCGTTGTAACCCGAGATCGGAGCTTGTCAGCGCAATGGGAGCACACGGTACTGGTGACAGACACCGGCTATGAGCTTTTCACTCTCTCTCCCGCAGAATATTGAAAGCAATTGCACTGAAACAACAATGCCCAATCAACCGCAGGAAATAACAACCTTAATCCACCTGCCTGCGATGATCGCAGAAATCGAAGCGAACGGAAGCTCTCTAAGCGCTTATAAAGACGCCATTGCAACCACACGTGATGCTTTAACAGAGCTATTCAAAAATGGCGCGCCAGCGGCCGAACTTATTGGCTGGCAATCAGCCTTCATAGATTCAATCATTACCCACAGCTGGGAGCGGACAATCCCTGCCAGCGCCAGAGATTCAGTTGCACTCGTGGCAGTAGGTGGTTATGGCCGCGCAGAACTACACCCACACTCAGATATAGACATACTTATATTAACCACTAAAAACTTTACCGCGGCAGATGAAGAAATAGGTCAGTTCGTAACACACCTTTGGGATCTGGGTCTCGATATCGGTCACAGTGTCAGAGATGTAAAACGCTGCATCAAAGAAGCGAAAGCAGACATCACTGTTATTACCAACATGATCGAAAGCCGTTATGTCTGCGGCAACAAAGAATTAATGCAGCAGCTAAAAGATGCCATCCGACCTGAAAAAATCTGGCCGGTTGATAAATTCTTTGCCGCCAAGCAACAGGAGCAAAGAGAAAGACATCTTAAATTCCACGGTTCCGCTTTTCGCCTCGAACCAAATTTAAAAGAAAGCCCAGGCGGTTTGCGCGACATACAAACCGTTGAATGGATGCTGATCAGACAATACGGAAACTCAAACCTTCAGGCACTCGTTTCAGACAACTACTTAAGTCAGCAGGAGCTCGACGAGTTAACCGAAGGCCGCGACATACTTTGGAGCATCCGCTTCCTGTTACACAGCAAAAGCAATCGCAAGGAAGACCGACTGCTCTTTGACTATCAACGTGAACTCGCCACCGATTTTGGTTATGAACAAGACGAGGAGCGCAGCAACGAAGCCGTAGAACAGTTTATGCAACGGTACTTTCGTACAGTCGTAAAAGTTGAAAGATTAAACGACATGCTTTTGCAACTGATGGAAGCACAATTTTCACCGATCGACAAGATGGTTAAAAAACCCACAGCGGATAAGAACTTTGTCATTGTTAATGAATACGTCGAAACAACGGATGACACTGTGTTTCCACGCTACCCGCCAGCAATGCTTGAACTTTTTCAGGTGTTTGCATCACACGAAGAAGTCCGAGGCATTGGGGCGCGTACGCTGCGCAGCCTTAAAAGCAACCTGCACCTGATCAATAACAAGTTCCGCTCCGATGTTATTGCGCGTGATCTTTTCATGCAACTTTTTCGGGAACCAGACAAAGCAACACGTAAATTGCGACTAATGAATCGCTACGGTGTGCTGGCAGCTTATCTGCCAGGCTTTGAAAAAATCGTCGGGCGAATGCAATACGACCTTTTTCATATCTACACAGTAGATGAACATACCCTGATGGTGATTCGTAACTTAAGAAGATTTGCCATCCCCCGCCACAACGACGAATACCCCGAATGCTCTGCCATTATGCAAAGCATCGAAAAACAGGATCTGTTGTACATTATCGGGTTGTTTCATGACATAGCGAAAGGACGTGATGGCGACCACTGCATACTGGGTGCTGAAGACGCCACGGTATTCTGCAAGCAACACGGACTGGACGAAGAAGACAGTAAGCTTGTGGTCTGGACCATACGGCATCATCTTGAAATGTCGATGACAGCTCAGCGTAAAGATACCTCAGATCCCGATATCATTTATGAGTTTGCAAGGTTTGTCGGTTCGCAACGCTATCTGGATTTTCTATACCTGCTGACGGTTGCAGATATCAGAGGGACTAACCCTGAACTCTGGAACTCATGGAAGCAGAACCTGCTTGAACAGCTCTACCGGCATACCTCCAACGCTCTGAAACGCCTGGACAACCCAATAGACGTACCGGAAATTATTGCAAGAAAGAAGAGTCAGGCCTGGGAACTGTTAACCGCCAATGCAGTTGACGAGGCGCAGGTAGAGTACATCTGGAACTATTGCGATGAACAGTATTTTCTGCAATACAGCTCAGAGGAAATCAGCTGGCACGCCACCAATATGTCGCTTTTAAAAAAGGGGGAGCCGCTGATCCTTTTGCGTAAAGAGACTGAGCGTGGCTCTACTGAAATATTTATTCATATCGCAGACTACCCTCATCTGTTCGCTAACATTGTGACCACCATTGATCAGTTAAACCTGACAATTGTCAGTGCACAGATTTTAACATCACTCAATGGCTGGACATTAAATACATTTTTTGTACTCGACCGTGAAGGTGAAGCCATTCAGGATGAACATCGGCTTGAGAGTATTCACAAACAGCTGGATCTGGTACTGGTGGAGAAAGAGACACCAGGCCACGTAGAGCGCAGAGCACCAAGACGTTTAACTCACTTTGAATTCGAACCAATCATTCAATTTGATAACGACATGTCTGACGAATCTACAAGCCTTTTTATAAAGGCAATTGACCGCCCGGGCCTGTTAAGTGAAATCGGCAGTTGCTTTGCCGAAAAAAACATCCGGGTTGTATCGGCCAACATTACGACACTGGGCGAGACCGCAGAAGACTCTTTCTATATTCAGGATGGGTCGCGCAATAAAGTCACCAGCGAAGAGGCTCTTGCGGAATTGCAGGCCTGTCTCCACGCAACGTTAGAAAAATAGAAGCCATGTCAAAAACCATTGAACTCGCACAGCAACTGGTACGATGCGAGTCAGTCACTCCGCTGGATGCAGGCTGTCAGAAAATTATAGCGGACAGACTAGCACCACTCGGCTTTAAACATACGCACTTAAGATACGAAGACGTCGTTAACCTGTGGACAGTAACCGAGGGCACAGGACCGTTATTTGTATTCGCAGGACACACCGATGTTGTTCCAACCGGCCCCATAGAAAAATGGACCCACCCGCCATTCAACGCTGAAATTCACAATGGATGTGTCTACGGACGGGGCACCTCTGACATGAAGAGCAGCATCGCAGCTATGATTGTTGCGGTGGAACGGGTTTTTGAAAAAGGCAATATCAATGGCCGTATCGGTTTTTTAATTACCAGTGATGAAGAAGGACCTGCAGTGAACGGCACTGTGAAAGTTATTGAATACCTTGAAGACAACAAGACCAAAATTGACTGGTGCGTTGTTGGTGAACCTACCAGTACAGACAAGCTGGGTGATGTCATTAAAAACGGCAGGCGTGGATCACTTAACGGTGACCTTACAATCAAAGGCAAGCAAGGCCATGTTGCCTACCCGCACCTTGGAGACAATCCGGTACATCGTTTTTCAGGTACTCTGGCAGATCTCACCTCAGAGGTCTGGGACAACGGAAATGAATTTTTTCCGGCTACAACATTCCAGATATCCAACATCCATGCAGGCACTGGTGTGACAAATGTCATACCGGGTGAGTTGTCGGTAAAATTCAACTTCAGGTTTTCCACAGAAGTCACCGCAGAAAATCTGAAGCAACGAGTCACTGATATTTTAGACAGGCACAAAATCAACTACGAACTGAAATGGAGTCTTTCCGGCAACCCGTTCATCACCGGCCGCGGCGAGCTTGTCAACGCGACTGTAGACGCAATTCAAAAAGTAACGGGAAGGAAAACCGAGCTGTCGACAAGCGGCGGCACATCTGACGGACGCTTTATTGCACCAACCGGTGCTCAGGTTTTAGAACTTGGGCCATGCAATGCCACAATCCATCAAATCGATGAGCATGTAACGCTAGCAGAAATCGATACGCTTACTGATGTCTATGAAACGCTATTGTGCAATCTGTTGCTTGACAGAGAGTAATGCCTTTACCATTCACGGTAAGGCTTACAATATAACGCGTAATTCGTATAGCGCTTATCATCAGATACTTCTTCGCCTAACCAATCCGGACGCTCAAATGGCTGATCAGCTGCAGGGAGTTCAATCTCGGCAACTACCAGTCCGGCGTTAGCATCGTAAAACTCATCAATCTCCCACACCAGATCACCCTGTTTTATTAGATGGCGAGTTTTCGAAACACAGGCGTGATCACAGAGTTTATTAAGCATCGTTTCACCATCGGCAGAAGGGATCGGATACTCGTAGTCGTAGCTTGAAAGGTTATCTATTCTGGCTTTGATCGACAGATAATACTGTTCATCTTTTTGCCGCACGCGACACACAAGATCACCCTGCTGAGCCAGATAACCCTGCCGCATAACGATGCGCTCATCGCTTTGCGGCCAGCTATCTTTTTTAACAAGAAACTTTCTTTCTATTTCTATCATAAAACACCGAGATACCGGTTTATCGATCTATTGATAGCTACGCAGAGCTTATGGCTTTAAATTCCCGGCGTCCTTTTAACCTCGGAACAGCATCAATAAGCGTCCTGGTATATTCATGCTGCGGATCGCCACAGACTGAAGCCGTGTCTCCGGCTTCCACCAGCTTTCCCTTGTACATTACAAGTGTACGGTCGGAGACGTATTCAACGACTGATATATTATGCGTAATAAACAGTAAGGTCAGGCTGTACATCCTGCGTAGTTGCAACAGTAATTGCAGCAACTCGGCCTGTACCGAAACATCCAGCGCGCTGGTCACTTCATCACAGACAATAAGCTTTGGTTTCACAGCCAGCGCACGAGCAATACCAATACGTTGCCTCTGTCCACCGGAAAACTCATGCGGATAACGCCACAGATACTCACGAGGCAGTTGCACATCTTCAAGCAGCTTACCAGCCAGCTCTATTCGATGCTCATTGGAATCACCGATGCCATGTACTTTCATTGGCTCGGTTAAAGTTGTAGCAATGGTCAGACGCGGGTTAAGTGACGATAGCGGATCCTGAAAGACCACCTGCAGATCTGTGCGATATCGCTGCAGCGCAGATACAGGCAATCCGCCAATTTCAATAGACTGGATGTCCTTGCTTCCCGAATCTTCTGAACCAGCTGCTGAATAATAATAAATTTCACCAGCGGTGGGTTCCAACAACCTGACCATGGCACGACCGAGAGTTGATTTACCACTACCCGACTCGCCAACCAGGGCGACAATCTCACCTCGATGAATTTTAACCGACACATCGTCAACTGCTCGCACATGATCTGCAACACGTCTGAACAAGCCACGCCTGACCGGAAACCAGACTTTGAGGTTTCGCGTTTCAAGCACAACTTCTTTTGCAACTTCCGGAGGAGTTAACTGCTGAAGATTTTCGGGCAACGCGTCGAGCAAACTTATTGTATACGGATGCTGCGGTTGATAAAGCACGTCATCGAGGTTGCCCTGCTCGACAATTTCACCGTGGCGCATAACAGCAACGCGATCCGCTATTTGTGCAACCACACCGAGATCGTGGGTAATGAACAATACCGCCATGCCCTTTTTGCGCTGCAAATCAGAGATAAGACTTAAAATCTCTCTTTGTATAGTGACATCGAGTGCGGTGGTGGGTTCATCAGCTATTAGCAGATCGGGCTGACACGCAAGCGCCATGGCAATCATGACTCTTTGCTTTTGACCTCCGGACAATCGGTGTGGGTATTCATTAAACGATTGTGCAGGATTTTGAATCTGAACTTCCTCCAGCGACTGCAACGCGATCTCACGCGCCTCAGTAGCACTCATACCGGGCCACGAAATCTGCAATGCTTCAGTAATTTGCTCACCGATTGTAAATACAGGATTCAATGATGACATTGGTTCCTGAAAGATCATCGATAAGCGACGCCCGCGAACACCTGACATAGCAGCGTTGTCCAGCGTCAGCAGATCTGTTGTGTTGC
This sequence comes from uncultured Granulosicoccaceae bacterium, assembly GCA_964388065.1. Lineage (GTDB taxonomy): Bacteria > Pseudomonadota > Gammaproteobacteria > Granulosicoccales > Granulosicoccaceae. The sequence goes on along the minus strand of CAYLZS010000176.1, from coordinate 8,184 downwards.
CGTTTTCGTCCTGTAGCAACACCTCGCCATCGGGGTGACTGGCAATGCCAGCCGGTAGCAAGCGCATAACGGAAAGTGCCGTTACCGATTTACCACTCCCTGACTCACCGACGAGACATAAGGTCTCACCTCGATTAATTTCAAGATCAATCCCTTTAACGGCATGCACATCGCCGCCGCTTGAACGAAGCACCGTGTGCAGATTGCTTATCCGGATCAGGCTCACTGGACTTGCGCCCGCTGTGTTAACGGATCGAGTGCGTCGCGCAGCGCCTCACCGATCATGTTGTAGGCAAAGACAGTTAAAAAGATCGCACCACCCGGAAACAACGCCATCCACCAGTTAAACGTTGAGGACTGTACCGCCTGATTTAACATCTGCCCCCAGGAAGGATCATCAACCAGCCCAAGACCAAGGAAGCTTAACGTCGCTTCCGCCAGAATGGCTGATGCGACACCAAAGCTTGCAGCCACCAATACGGGTGCAATGGCATTCGGCAGAATATGTCTGAATAAAATCGAACTGAGTGACAGACCAGATGCCACGGCCGCCTGGACAAAATCCTGTTGCCGCAATCGAAGGAACTCAGCTCGCACATAGCGCGCATAACCGGGCCAGCTGGTGAGCCCAATGATCACCATCATGATATACAAACTGCGATCAAAAAATGCCACAAAGGTAAGCAGCAAAAATAAAGTTGGCACTGCCTCGAATATTTCTACCAGCCGCATACCAAGCATATCGACAATGCCGGAGAAATACCCCATCAGGCCACCGAAGATCACACCCAGAAACATTGCAATACCCGTTGCTACAAATCCGATCCCCAATGCAACTCTTGATGCATGAATCATTCGACTTAACAAGTCTGCTCCATTCTCTTCTGTACCGAATAAATGTACTCTGTCACCTTCGATCGATGGCGATTGCAATCCGGTATCACCAAAGTCACGCAGATAGTCTTTAGGTGAATACGGTATCGGTGCATTAATTACCCAGTCAGCTTTTGTCGCTATGTCAGATTCACGATGCTCTTCATAGATGGACAACTTCGGTGGATTGACAAACTGAAGACAGATCAGATACACAACAACAGACAATACGGCAATAACTAACAAATTGCGTGCGGTACTTAGCCGTCGCCAAAAAAACAAAACCAGTGCAACCAGAAATATAATCACCAGCGTTACATCAATTGCGCTAAAAAATGTAGCAGCAGGGCTGCTAACCACGCCATCCACACTCATCAACAGCGGACGGCTATTGGCAAGCAGAGGCGCAAATACCGCCGCTATCAATAACAAACCGAGCCAACACGCTCCGACCTGAGCACCACGCTTTTTAAAGGTACCGCTAAAAACCCGTGCACCCAGCCCACGCCGCCGAAGATCTTTTGCAAAAGCTTTGTTATCTATAGCCTTGGTATCAATAGCCCGGTTTTCCTGAGCATGATTAGCAAAGTCACTCATAACTAACCCTCGGGTCAGCCAATGCATAGCAAAAATCTGCCAACAGATAACCGATGAGGGTCAATACACCACTGATAAGCGTCAGTGACAATACCATCTCACGATCCCGGCCCTTGACTGCTTCCACCGCCAGTTTACCCATGCCTTCAATACCGAACAGGGTCTCTACAATGACAGAGCCTGCAAGTAAGCCTGGTAACAAAGACGCTGCAACGGTAATCAACGGGATCAGACTATTGCGAAATACGTGACGCCACAGCACAACCTCTTCAGCAGCACCTTTGGCCCGTGCTGTTCTGGCATAGTCTGCGGCAAGGTTTTCAAGAACTGCTGATCTCGATAACTTGGCCAGAAACGCAAAACCTCCAAACGTCAGACACAATACCGGCAACACCAAATGCCAGAGCCGATCAAATAAAAAGCCACGAATAAATGACCCGTCGCTTACAGTCTGAAATAAAAGCAGCGCAAAGGCGATGCCTGTGGCCCCTGCCAGTAACACGCGCAACGCTAAAAAATCGCTGCTGGCAATCCACCAGAACAGCATGGCAACGGCAATACTCAAAAGAAAATGGATTGAGAGATTTGTCAATTGACCATTGGCTTCTGCCATAGCGATACCTGCCATCAGGCCAACACCTCCAAACACCACTGATCGCCACCACTGTGGTAATCGGACGTTGGCAACGAGCGCTACTGTGACTGACGTAACCAGAGTAACTGCCAACATCATCACCTGCGCGAGGCTACTCCAGTGCGGCATAAACGTCATATCCAGCGCCTCACGTCGGTTGAGCCCCGATTCCGGAAACCAGTGCCAGTTCTGTTGACTGGCAAAAAAGCCAATGAGTAATACACCAGCGAGCATTACCGGTACCGACCAAAGGGCAAGCAAAACAGTACCGGATGTTACGTCGAAAGATTTTCCGTGCTGAGTTGCAGCTCGCACTCCGATTGCAATAGCTATCAGATAAACAATTGGTATGGAGACTATATTGAGCAGCAGCGTGATGGGCAGACGCTCACGTATTAGCTCGCCAACAGATCTGCCGTACAAAAACGAATCACCGAGGTCCGAGCCTTTGGTTAAACTGAAATTTTTTAAACTCAGGGTTCCGGAATCATCCGCTACAAACCCCACCGGAGAAATATTGTTCAACCATCGCAGGTACTGCACAGGGGCAGAATCATTCAAGCCGTAGCGCTTGTTATAGTAAGCTTCAATTGCCTTGCGAGCTTCAGGCTGCATCACGCCCTCGGTCAACGCCCCGGCACCAATGCCACCGGGGGACGCCGCCATGACTGTAAACACCACCAACGTAATACCAAAAAGCGTTGGCACAATCAGCAACACCCGCCTTAGTAGGTAAGTTAGCATTGAGGGCGCTAGTTGCCGTGCATCTGAGAGTCAAGCGGCACGTAGGTTTCCACCGGCACCTGCGAGGTATTTAATCCCAGTTTGGTGATCTCTAAATTTTTAAAGCGATCATCTATAAACAACAGAGACTTACGCCGCATCAGGAAAGTATACGGCTGAGTATCGTGCATTACTTCCTCTGCTCGCTGCCACACTGGCATACGCGCTTCCTCATCAACAGTGCCTCGTGCCTGATCGATAAGGCTGTCGAGCTCGGCATTTTCATAGTTAATAAAATTCTGCCCGCCACCGTCAATCTGATCACTATGGAACATCTGGTTGATATCGGTTTCAACACCACTACTCCAGCCAAGTGTTATTGCATCAAAATTCTTATTGCTAAGGAAATCCAGCATCACAGACCATTCGGTCGGCTTGGGAATCAGTGAAACACCGGCACGGGCGTACAGATCTTTCAGAAACAAAACAATACGGGTTGTATCGTCACTGCCCTGAAAGTAAATTAACTCAAACTCAAATATCTCGCCCTCTTCGTTTTCAAGTACGCCGTCACCATCTCGGTCAATAAAGCCCGCTTCAGCCAACAGGGATTTACCTTTTTCTATATCAAACGGCCAGGGCTCAACTTCGCTATTGTGCTGTTTGCTGCGAGGATTAAACGGACTGACAGCTATTTCTGCATAGCCCTGCATAATCTCTTCAATGATGCGCTCACGGTCAGTTAAATGCGTCATGGCAAGGCGCACTTTTTCATCTGCGAACAAGCTCGGTTTACCATCGCGCTTTTGATTCCACCCGATGTAGCTATAACCCGCGTTCGGGCTCATAAACTCGAAGCTTTTGGATTTTTGTTGAATCTGTGCATCTTTAATGAGCTTTTTAAATTCAACTGGTTTAGCACTGTAAATATCAATCGTATCGTTTCTAAATGCGGCCAGTCTGGCGCTTGCGTTATCAATAACATTCCAGATCAATCGATCATAAGGTGGTTGTACTTCAGCCCAGTACCGCTGGTTACGCAGCAATTCCACACGACCTGCATCTGGTGTCCAGTTAAGCGGATCCTCAAGCTGGTAAGGTCCTGAACCAAACAATAAACCTTTTGACTGATTGAACGCTTCCGCCGATTCAAGATGTGGTTCATAGAAGTGTTTAGCCAGTACACTCATTTGACCCGCCAGCCCGAGACTCTCGAAGTAAGGTTCTGCAAAGACAAATCGAACAGTCTTATCATCGATTGCTTCAACGGTGGCAATTTTTTCATAATAGGAGCGCAGCGCCGGGGCGGCGATGCGTTCATCCATCACGAACGCAAACGAAAACTCCACATCCGATGCAGTAACGGGCACGCCATCTGAGAAGACGATGTTATCAGCCAGCGTAAAGTCTATTGTCATGCCATCTTCACTGACCTGCCACGACTTTGCCAACACTCCATCCCAGGCAAGCGTATCCGGATTGCGCTGCAACAATGTCTCCAGCACATAGCTTTGCACGCTACTGGCATCAGCGTCTGTAGAGACAACCGGTGAGATCGTTTTCAGACTGGCCGAAAATGAATTAATGTACCAGTCACCTTCGGCAAAGTTCTCGTTTTGCTGTGCCTGTTTCGCGCGACGAAAAGCATTGTCCGCAGATGGGGCAGCAGTGGTTCCGCCAACCCCGGCAGCTGATGCCACTGCAATGCCGCTGTCGAGTTTTCCCTGAACACTCTGCACCGAGGTTCTCAGAGTCCGAAGATCATCAGCCTGGTTGGCGATGGTCGACTGCATACTGGCCATCGAGCGCCACTGCCGGTCAATCATGTACATGGAAAGCAGCACCAGACAGCCAACCAGAATAACCGCAGTCAGCAGTATCCAGTCTTTTAAGTTGAATTTGCGTTCGATGGTCTTGCTCCCGGCGGTAGGTGACCCGCTAAGTATAGGGAATATTGATGGTTTTGTGTTTATTGACTGGCAATCTAACCGCTACTGAGGGCAACGCTACCGAGGGCCGGTGCAACTAACTCCCGATCCGAATTGCGCGGTATAATGCGGCTAGTTTATCGGAGAACGGACATGGGATTTCTCGAAGGCAAAAAAGCACTGGTTATCGGTGTCGCAAGCAAGCGTTCTATTGCCTGGGGCATTGCGCAATCGATGCACCGTGAAGGTGCTGATCTGGCTTTCACTTATCAGAACGACCGATTGAAAGATCGGGTAGTTGATATGGCAGCCGAATGTAATTCGAGCGCAGTATTTCCCTGTGATGTTGAGCACGACAAGGAAATAGACGATCTCGCCGCATCCCTGAAGAACCACTGGGGTTCACTGGACATTCTGGTACATGCAGTCGGGTTCGCACCGCGCGATCAACTGGAAGGCGACTATCTTGACAACGTCACACGTGAGGGATTTCGTATTGCACACGATATCAGTTCCTACAGCTTTGCGGCACTGGGCAAAGCATGCAAGCCACTACTTTCAGAGAATGCTTCGCTGCTGACACTCAGCTATCTCGGTGCTGTTCGATCAATGCCAAACTACAACGTGATGGGACTGGCCAAGGCAAGCCTTGAGGCGAACACAAGATTCATGGCGCATTCACTGGGACCATCTGGTGTGCGAGTCAATGCAATTTCGGCAGGGCCAATCAGAACACTGGCCGCATCCGGAATCAGTGACTTCAAAAAGTTGTTGACCTATGTGGCAGACAGCTCACCGCTTAAACGCAACGTCACTATTGAACAGGTCGGCGATACTGCGGCATTTTTATGTTCCGATATGGCTGCCGGCATCACAGGCCAGACCGTGTATGTTGATAACGGATTCAACAACGTTGCCATGCCGCCGTCGATGCAGTAAACAGATTCTCTGAGAAACCGACTCGTTCGTGCGTCGGTTATCTGAACATTGTTATTTCAGGAGATTCAGCGCGCAAAAAAGCGCGTATTGGGTGCTGCTACTGATACGGAGCCGGTGACAACAGAGCATCGTTTCGTTCGATCTCCGCGTCTTCTTCAATTGCATTGACCAATGCATCGTATTCTGCAATCGCAGGTACTGATGACCCGCTAACTTCTGCAGGAGCTTCCTCTGCCGACGCTTCAATGCCGGAAAAAGCAATTACGACAATGTCGCCATTGCTGTCTACAGCTCTTCTGTAACTGACTGCATCACCTTCAGGCTTTGGCATGGTGAACAACTCGCGAACCAGCTGGAGATCAGTTTCAGTCGCATCTCTGGCAATGGCAGCTGTCTCAGTGAACTCACCTTCATGCTCCTCAGCGAGAGCTGCAGCCTCTGCGCCGCCTTCAAGCTCGGTTACCAGTGAATCTGCAAGCTCAGTCAGTTCTTCAGTGGCTTTTTCGGTCTGTACCAGTTTGACGATATCTTCGCGAACTTCATCCAGAGCCTTGGGCTCCGCTTCTGCATATTCAATGGTACGCACAACAACCGCGTGGTTCTCGCCTACTGCAAGCACATCCGAGTTAAGGCCGTTATTCTTCACATCATCTGTTAAGGCTGCACCAAGAACCTGCGGGAATGCACCAATTCCTTCAGCGCTGTTTCGATCAATCCAGTCACTCGTTTGCAGTTCCAGTCCGGTTTCATCAGCTGCCGGCTGCAGTGAATCATTGTTTTCATAAGATGCGTTAGAAAGTGTATCGCTGACTTCAAAGAAACTTGTTTCCGCACGTTGAGTTCGGTATTGCTCTTCAACTACATCTTTCACTTCCGCAAATGACTGGCCTTCTTCAGGAATTATCTTATCCAGTTGAATTATATGAAAACCGAAGTCAGATCGTACCGGATCGCTGACAGTTCCTTCTTCCATGGCAAAGGCCACGTCTTCGAACGCGGGAACCATTACACCGCGATCAAACTCTCCAAGGCTGCCACCGTTTTCGGCGGATCCCGGGTCATCTGAAAACTCAGCTGCCAAAGCAGCAATGGTTTCACCGGCACCGATTCTCGCTACCAATGCATCTGCCTCAGCCCTCTTTTCTTCCACATCAGAATCAGAGGCATCACTGTCAAGGGCGAGCAAAATATGCGATGCAGATCGTTTCTCCGTTACTACCCACTGATTCTTGTTCTGCTCAAAATAGGCTTCGAGGTCTTCATCTGTTGCATCTACACTGGCCAGAAGGTCATCAACTTTGAGTTCAATATACTCAAGCTTTACTTTTTCCGGGTTATTAAACGATGCGATATTTTCATCGTAATGAGATTGCACCTCCTCATCGGTTATCTCGAGGGAGTCTGCTTTGGCCTGAGTTTCAAGCTTTATAAAAGAAGCCTGACGCTTCTGGGTGCGAAGTGCTTCAAGCAACTGGCTCTCATCACCTAACGCAAAACCGGTGCTGACAACACTGTCGCGAAATTGCTGCATCAACAGATCGCCGCGGTACTGTTCTTCAAAATCCGTTGCCGTCATATGGCTGGACTGTAAAAAGTTTGAATAGCGTTCTTTGTCAAACACGCCATCTACTGTAAACGAATCTATCGACAGAATTTGTTGCGCGAGATGTTCATCGCCAACCGCAAAACCGTTACCTACTGTCGACTGTCGCAAAACTTCCTGACGTACGACCGTATCCATGGCCTGGTTATTTACCAGGGAACCGATATCCACGCCCTGCGGCAATCGGCCACCGAAGGACTGCTGCAACTGTATTTGTGATTGCTGAGCGGCACTTTGGAAAGCATTAACAGACACTTTCTGTCCATTTACCTTGGCGGCGTAGTCCGGGCCATGGTTTCCAAAGTAGGAACTAACCCCAAAAAATACGAATGGTACGCAAATGATGCCCACCAGGACATATTTGAGCCACTTGGAATTTCGAATGCCGTCTCTTAGATCAAGTAACATAATTATTAGAGTGTGCGAACGTTAGATAAAGTTCCGGAACCATAAATATAGCAGCGGACACAAAAAAAGGGTGCCAAGACACCCTTTGATTTGTATGGCGGAGCGGACGGGACTCGAACCCGCGACCCCCGGCGTGACAGGCCGGTATTCTAACCAACTGAACTACCGCTCCAAACATAGTGGTGGGTGCTGAGGGGATCGAACCCCCGACCCTCGCCTTGTAAGGGCGATGCTCTACCAGCTGAGCTAAGCACCCCCAACTGAACTCCCTAGTTTACAGCATCCTTTAGGGCTTTACCAGCCTTAAATGACGGTGCATTCGATGCAGGAATGTCTATGGTTGCACCCGTTTGTGGGTTACGACCTTGACGAGCTTTACGAGGTCTTACAAGAAAAGTGCCAAAGCCAACGAGTGTCACTTGGTCGCCTTTTGCCATTGCATCGGTGAGCTGTCTCTTATACACATCTCCGAGCCCACG
>CAYLZS010000175.1:0-10055 GCA_964388065.1 uncultured Granulosicoccaceae bacterium | reverse complement strand
AGTGCCACCCAGACAAATATTAAAGGTTCTTCTGGCATGCTCGGGTGAAAAAAAGCAAAGCAGCGACGGTTCTGACCGAGACGGTGATGCAAATCATCCCATGATTCCACACGGTGTACTGCTTCGTATTCAATCAGTTTTTCAAGTAGCGCTGCCGATGCGTTCCAGTTGATGTTTTTCAGTTCGAGAAACCCGATATCAAACCAGCTGCGAAGTTGCTTGTGTAGAACTTCATTGATTGGAGACAGCTCCGGGTGTTCCTTGCTGAGACGCATAACATCGAAGCGCAGATCTACCAGAAACTTGATTCCCTGAGGCAGTGCATTAAATTGAGTGAGGAGGGTGTGGTAGGGCGGTGTAAGGGAATTGCGTAATTGCTCTTCCACTTCGAGGCGGCGTTCAGCCGTCAGATCGGTAAACAACGCCTCTGCAGTCAGGCGGATTTCATCGTGGTCGATGTCAAAGTCAGTGGTCAGCAGTTTCAGGAATTTGTATCGGCCTTCGTCGTTCATGCCGAGGTAAGCACCTCCAAGCTCTGCAGCTCTGGCGCGCGCCGACACCTCTCCGCCTTTGCCTTCAAGGCAAGCGCTGATTTTAACCTTAACTGGCTCAATTTCATCAGCGTGCAGGTAGGGGCTCAGCTCCAGGCGTTTGCCGCTGAACTGCGTCGACACACCTTTCCATGCGTTAAGGATATTGCTGAATAAGCGATTGCTCATTAGATTGGTTTTTTAATTCTCGTGGGGGCGTACAAAGAACTGCTAATACATCCGGCTGTGATTAATAGATTATCGGCTCGCGTTCGAGCTCAATGTTAAATTGCTTTTTGATGTCCGTTTGGATCTCGTCTGCAAGTGTTGCAATCTGCTGACCAGACCCGTTGCCGTGGTTCACTAAGACCAAAGCTTGTCGGTCGTGTACGCCAACTCCGCCGCTGCGGTGGCCTTTCCAGCCTGCCTGATCAATAAGCCAGGCCGCTGGCAGCTTGTAGTTGTCTCCGGGTTGCGGGTAGACAGGCAAATCCGGGTAGCTTGCAAGCAGTGCGTCAACTTGTTGGCTCGCAACGACCGGGTTTTTAAAAAAACTGCCGGCGTTTCCTGTCACTGATGGATCGGGCAGTTTTGATTGCCGCAGATTGCAAACGTGTTTGAATACTGCGCTGGCATCAGGTTCTGCTCCTGTTGCGTTATCTTCAATGGCGTCTTTGAGTGCCTGATAGGTTATGACGGGGTTGTCAATGGTCGACAACCTTAACGTTATGCCGAGCACGATCATGTCCGAGCCTGTTTTCGTTTTAAACAGACTGTGTCGATAACCAAAATCACAGTCTGAATTTTCAAGAGTGACAGTGTCCAGCGTCTGCTGGTGTATTGCGTCGACCGAGATGAGGTTGTCGCATACTTCTTTACCGTAAGCACCTATGTTCTGGATTGGTGCTGCACCGGCGTTGCCTGGAATTAATGCAAGATTTTCCAGTCCGTAGTGGCCGCTAAAGACAGTTGATTCGACCAGTGTGTGCCAGTTGATGCCAGCACCCGCGTTAACAGTTACTGTGGTGTCGTTTATGGTGGTGGACAACTCGTTGATTGCAATGTGCAGCACCAGTCCTTCTACATTGCGAGTGAATACCGTGTTGCTTCCAGCGCCGAGAATAAGCAGCGGACATTTTTTGCTTTGTTGCCAGATTAGTGCCTCGCGAACTTCTTCAATAGAGGCAGCGCTGCAGAAGTATTCGGCGCTTATGTCAAACCCGAAGCTGTTGCGCTCACGCAGCGATACATTTTCACTAATGTGCATGAGCTTGATTGATTGTTGCTTTGATACGAGGGTAATAGATAAACAAAGTGACAGCGCGGATTATCATAAAAATTGAAAAGGCAAGCCATAAACCAGTATTGCCGAACGCAGGTATTAGTATCGATGTCAGTGCGAAGAAAAATGCTGCAGAAATTATCATTGCGTTGCGCATTTCTCGTGAGTGCGTTGTACCAATGAAAATTCCGTCCAGCTGATAACACCAGACCGACAAAAACGGCAATACAAGCATCCATGGTAACAGTGAATTCGCCGCAGCCAAAACTTCTATTTGGTTAGTGAACAAGCGAAGTATGACAGGACCTGTCAGGTACAGAATTGCTGACAGCAGAATCGCGGTGATCATAGCTTGTTGTGTAGATGCGCGAATTACGCCGTGGAACTGCTGCCGGCTTTTGCTGCCCCAGGCCTGGCCTGCCAGCGTCTCAGCTGCGTGGGCAAATCCGTCGAGGGCATAGGCACAGATATGCAGCAGTTGCATTAAGATCACATTGGCTGCAAAGACCGTGCTGTTGAACTTGCCGCTACTGGCGTTAAAGTAGAAAAAGCACGATACCAGTAAAAAGGTTCTGACAAATATATCGCCATTCAGTTTCAGAAGTCGTTTAAGTGGCTCAGGCTCGCGCAACGCAGCCGATGTTGCTGTGTTTGCAGCGAGTTTCAGTTGCTGACGTATCAGATACAGTACCAGGGACAACGCCAGGTATTCGCTTATCACCGAAGCAGTGGCGACTCCTTCAATGCCATAACCCATCACCGGTACGAAGAGGAGATCGAGTATGACATTGGTGCAGTTAAGCAGTAGTTGAAAGGCGAATACTGACCGCATCCGTTGCAGGCCGATCAGTGCGCCTGTTAATACGTAGTTAGCTAATGTTGCTGGTGCTGACCATACGCGAATGGAGAAATAGTCGCGTGTGAGATGTTCAATTTTGGTATCGCCATTGACTATTCGAAGGGCGAAGTCGAGTATTAGTTTGTGAAACGCAATCACAACAATTCCGAGTGTTGCAGCGATGATTAGTGAACGCACGATTGTCAGGCTGATGGTGACTTCATCATTGGCTCCGTAAGCCTGGGCAATGCTGCCGCTGGTACCCATTTTTAAAAAACCAAAGGTCCAGAACACCAGACTGAAGATTGAAGCGCCGAGCGCTACGGCCGCAATCGGCTCGGGTGAGTTCATATGACCGGTGACGGCTGTGTCCACAGCACCTACAAGCGGTACGGTGACATTTGACAATATTATCGGAGCTGCCAGCCACCAAACCCGCTTGTGCCAGTTAGTATTTATTTCCGGAGCTGTTGGCATTTAAGGCGTTTGCTTGTTCTGAATAGAATGAAATAGTAAACACGAAGTCTAAATTAAAAAGGCCGGCTGCGATTATCGCAACCGGCCTTAAAGGTACCGTTATTATTTTTTCTGGTTTTTCTTATTTAGTTTTTTTGGTGAGCGGTATGCTCAACTGCTTACCGGACGACCAATGCAATAATACTGAATGCCATTATCAGCAACCACAGACGGTTCATAGAGGTTCCTGCCGTCGAAGATCACCGGGTCTTTAAGGCCTTTTTTGAGTCCCTCCCATGAAGGACTTCTGAACTCATTCCATTCAGTCATAATGATCAGCGCATCGGCACCTTCCACCGCCTCCATAGCAGTTTCTGTCAGCATTAGTCCGGCGTGATCCGGGTACAAGTGCCTGGCTTCATCCATAGCAACCGGATCGTAAGCCTGAACGGTTGCACCCTGAGACCACAGTGCGTCCATCAGAACCCGGCTGGGTGCTTCACGCATATCGTCTGTGTTCGGCTTGAATGAAAGTCCCCAGACAGCAAATGTTTTACCTGACAGGTCATCACCAAAGTGCTTATTTATCTTGCCTGGCAGAACGCTTTTCTGGCGCTCGTTGACAGCTTCAACTGATTCAAGAAGCGCTGCTTTGTAGCCCACTTCTTTGGCGGTCGCTATTAGTGCTTTCACATCTTTGGGGAAGCATGATCCACCATATCCGCATCCCGGATAAATAAAACTGTAACCGATGCGTGGATCAGAACCTATACCGATGCGTACGCTTTCAATATCGGCACCGAGTGAGTCTGCAAGGTTTGACAGTTCGTTCATAAAGCTGATCTTGGTTGCCAGCATTGAGTTGGCAGCATACTTTGTCAGTTCTGATGAGCGAATGTCCATGAAAATTAATCGATCATGATTGCGGCAGAAGGGCGCGTACAGTTTGCGCATCTGTTCAATGGCGTGTGGATCCTGCGTGCCGACAACAATTCGATCAGGTTTGCGGAAGTCTTCAATTGCAGCTCCTTCTTTCAGGAACTCAGGATTGGAGATGGTGGAGTAGGGAATGCTGTCTCCCCGTTTTTCGAGAACTTCTTTCATCTTTGCGGCGACGCGATCTGATGTTCCCACCGGTACTGTGGATTTTGTAACAACGAGCTTGCGTTCCTGCATACGCTCCGCAATAGTTTGTGCAACGGCTAATACGTGCTTCAGGTCTGCAGAGCCGTCTTCATCGGGTGGTGTGCCCACTGCGATAAATTGCATCTCACTGTGTGCAACCGCCTGATCCATATCGGTAGTGAAATTTAACCGGCCAATCTCGACGTTGCGAATAATCACCTTGTCCAGACCCGGCTCGTGTATAGGTATGATGCCTTTCTTTAAATTCGCGACTTTGGTCTCGTCGATATCAACGCAGAGAACATCGTTGCCGACATCAGCCAGTAGTGACCCTGTTACGAGTCCGACGTAGCCCGATCCGTAAACCGTAACTTTCATTTATAGAGATCCGTTAAAATTAAAACTATTGTGTGCTGAGATTATTTGCGTCTAAAGCGTAAACCAAAGAGGCGTTAGTAGCGTCGGCAGTGACAAAGCATCCTATTTTCCGGGATGCTTTTGCCCGTCCGATTTCTCTTCTCAAGTAATGATATTTGCAAGCACTGCGCCCGATCAAGGCGTCTCAAAGTGTCCGGGGCGAGCTACTGTAAACTCGGGCGAGTCGACTGAACAGACGAGGATCGGTATTTGATTGAAAAAATGACAATTTTCTGTCTTCTGCAGCGGATTTAGCACCTATATCTCGATTTTTTTATTTTCTCATTCTGACTCAGGGGCAGTTGCCGCAGCCGGTTTGGCAATCAGTACTTCGCGCTTGCCTGCCGGACCCGGTAATTTCTGCCATTCGAATCCTGCTTCAATCAGGGCTTTGCGGAATTTACCGTTGACGCAATAGGTGGCCAAAGTGGTCGCAGGTCCGGCAACTGCGTGCAGTTTTTCAAGGAAGCCTGAGTTCCAGAGTGACGGGTTGTTTTTTTCGCTAAAAGCGTCGAGGTAGATTGCATCACAGGAGATTGGCGGCAAACTGTGTGTCGCCGCATCTGCGCGGATCAGATGAAGACGCGTTTGATCGTTGAATGAAGTCACTACCTCAGTTTCACCCGATGCAATACAGCCAATGGTGTTGGCGGTGAATTTACATAGATCCGGATTATCAGGCGCATTGTGATTCAGCACTTTAAGCGCAATGCTTTTGCTCACTGGTGCAATTTCATAAGCGGTGTAGTTGAGCGGACAATTGCAGGAGATAGCGTGGTTTGCGGTGCGTAAGAAGTTAAAGCCTGTGCCGAAACCGATTTCAAGAATTGCCGTCGGCTGGCGCTGGGCGAGTCTTTGGTGCACGCCTGAGTTACGCAGAAAAACCTGGTCAGTTTCTGTTAGTGCGCCAAATTTTGAGTGGTAGGTTTCCTGATGATCGGGATAAATCAGGGTATAGCTGCCGTCATCTGTCTTGAGCAACTGCATCTTTATACTCAGCCCCCGTATTAGCAGAACAACCATCTGAACAACTGGCAGGACATGAAACCTGACTATAAAAAATGGTGCTACAGGCTTTGTTGTTTTGGTCGTCGTATGCTGAGTGCCGCCTTGCTAAATTCAGCGCAGGAGTTATTGAATAACTCGGTACTGACTGGCATGGGTACACGTGCAAGTGCTACCCATTCAATCAGGCTTTTGCAATCGTAAACCAGTTTCAGGCCGGTACTGTGCAGCCATGCAGGCATGGCAGGGTCGCTATATGGATGGCCGGTATACTCAAGCAACTCTTCACCTGCAGAGACGAACTGGGGCCACACCATGAAGTTGTTGCTGGCATCACTTCGCATGGTTTCGCATTCGTACTTGGCGGCGGTTGCAAAGTGGTCAATGAAATCGTCAGAGCTATCAAAGGTAGAAAGGGGATTCAGCACTTCTTTAAGGCTTTCTGCAATGGCGTCTATGTTGCGCATTGCCTGTGCAATTTTTATAAATCTGGATTCGTAAAAAGTTTCTATCGGTACTGAAAAAGCACGGAATGGCTCACCCCATAATTCATCAATACCTTCCTGGCCACTGTAGTGCTTAACCTGTTTGCCGAGATCAAGGGCTTCTTTAAAACACTGACCACATTCCTGCATGAGTTCATTGTCGTTGCTGACTTCAACACCATTGCTGGCTAAGTCGACAATAGCTCGAAAGATGTCTGTTGCTCTGTTGAATAATGCTCCTGCAAGCATTGCCGCGTTTACACGCTTTTTTCGCGGATCTGTTTCTCGCTCGTAGGATTCTCTTGCGCTTGTCAGATGCTGGCCTGGTGTGTTGATGCCATGTTCTGTGTGATGAAAGGTGCGGCGTGTCAGCGATTCAATGAGATGCTTTTTAGCTTCGAGTGTCTCTTGCGGAGGTTGGTAGTATCGGATCCAGTAGTCGTCGTAGAAGACAAACTCCTGATTATTTATTGTTCGCCGTGTGCCGTTTTTAATCGGATCCGCAGAGTGCCACTGTCCGCCCTTGCGGAAAGTGCTGGAATTACAGGTAAAGTCCATTGCGCTCGGCACTTTTCTGTTCAATTCACTACTCATGGGTCCACTCCCTGACTACACGCGGGATACTTATTGGGTTTTTGTTTCGACACGGGCTGGTGTATTTCGTTTGATATCGACAGGATTGTTGTCTGCAGCTAACGCTTCAGTGCCTGCCGCTTTTGCGGTGGCAAGCCATTATCTGCACAAGTGATCTCAGATTGTCAGAATACCGTCACATTCCAGTTGCGAAATTGAAGTAGTCGCTTAGTACGAAGCGGCGCGCATTATTACACACCTGAATGGTTGGTGCAGCGTCCATATCGAGCGAATACCGTCAATTGCTGCCAAGTTTTGTGCCGATACAGTGTTATTCCGGTGTATCTCAATTCAGTGATACCGTAAATTCAGGGTTTTTTGGCGATGACAACACATCGAACGGGTGCCGGGTGCCCTTCTATGGTGCGTGTTGAGTCGCCAGGATCCAGCGCATTCTCCAGTGAATAGGAGGGCATCCATGGGGTTGCCCGTTGCTCGTCTTTGGTTGTAGAGCAAATGTCGACGCAGCGAACCCTGTCAAAGCCAGCCTCACTCAATTGTTCAGTTAAATAAGGGATGCTGGGAAGCTGCCAGATGTTGCGCATGTTGGCATAGCGGTCTTGTGGTATCAGTGTTTCGGACACTTCGCTTTCGATGACCAAAGTTTCAAGCACCAGTTCACCTCCTGATCTCAGGCACGTTAGCAATCCGGCTAAATGTTCCCGTGGTTCTCGTCGGTGACTGACGACCCCCATTGAGAACACGGTGTCAAACAGGTAGGGATTGTCGAATACCGTCTCACCTGTCAGTGGCAGAACGGCCAGCTGTGTTGCTTTGACAAAATGATTGATTGCTGCAAATTGAGTACAAAACAAAACACCCGGGTCGATGCCAACTACGGTCTTTGCACCAGCGCCCAGCATCCGGTAACCGTAGTAGCCATTGCCGCAGCCAACATCCAGTACATTGCGATTGGTGAGTGGTGAGATATGATCTTTAATCCGATCCCACTTAAGCCAGGAACGCCATTCACTATCGATAAAGAGTCCGTCTATTTCAAATGGACCTTTGCGCCATGGCGTTAACTTCATAAGTGCTGAGTGAATGAGTTCCTTTTGAGCACTGTTTGTGCACTCTGTGGTCGCTGTTACTCTGTTTGTGTTGAAGTTTGTACTGTGGGTTTTACAAGCGGGTAGTGAGTGCAGTGCACCAAGCCAGTTTGGAAAGTGTCCGTGATTTTCCGGTTTTGATTGTGCTGCTACCAGCGGTGCGATCGACTGCAGCCACGCTTTCAATGTGGGATCGTGGTCGCCGTGGTAGAAGGTGTCGAAGTTAAGTGTTGTCACCGTATTGCAACTAAAGAGGCAAAGTTAAAGCACTGGAACCAGACTTCTACGCTTTTAAAGCCGCAATCGAGCAATCTTTTTTTATGCACATCCAGTGACTCTGGTATTAGTACGTTTTCAAGTGCATCGCGTTTTTGGCTGATCTCCAGTTCACTGTAGCCGTTGGATCGCTTAAAGTTCTCATACATCGTTACCAGTAACTGCTGCTGTTCCGGATTGTTGAGTTTTATTTTCTCGGATAATATCAATGCACCGCCCTTCAGCATATTGTCGGCGATTGACTGAATGGTGGGAGCACGTTGTGATGGAGCAATGAATTGCAAGGTAAAGTTTAATACTGCAACACTGTGCTTTTGGTAGTCGTAGTTTGTTATGTCGGCAAGTTCGGTATAGACCGGTACCGGACTGTCTTCGTTGCTTATGCGTTCACGCATTCGAGTCAACATTGCGTCAGAGCTGTCCAGTGCAAAGATTGGAATACTGGCCGCGTTTTTTTTATGATGTCGTTCGATATGATGGCGCATAGATAATGTCGCTGCACCAAGTGAGCTGCCAAGGTCGTAGCATGCGGTTTCCGGTACAGAAAACTTTGCCGCCAGCATTCCGGTTTGCAGAACAATACTGCGATACCCGGGTACCGAGCGTTCAATCATATCGTCAAACACACTGGCGACAGCGTCGTTGAATTCGAACGGCCCGATCTGGTTCAGTGGTTCGGCGAATACGCGATCGGTAGGAGTGGAAGTCACAATTTGAGTCAGTGGTTGCTGTAGGGTTTAGCGAATGGTAGCGGAATTGTGTGCGTTGTACGCGGGTGAATCTGTCATGCTCTTTATCGTAGTCATTTGCCGCCGCAATAAAAAGGGCTACTACCACCAGGAAGGGGCACTACCATCGACAATAAAGACCGCCACTATAAATTGCCTGCGGCGAAAAAGTACCTCAGGCAGCGTGATGAGACCATGGGGCGATTGATTCGTTTGGTCGGTAAGACCGAAGTGCGCAGTGAGCAAAGCGCAAGTGTGTTCCAGTCTCTGGTGCGCGCGATAGCTTATCAGATGATTTCGACCAAAGCTGCGGCCGCGATTCACGGTCGCCTGATCGAACAATGCGACTCTGATTTACAACCGGAAAAACTCTTGCTGCTGGGCGAGCAGCAACTCAGAGAAACCGGTTTTTCGCGTGCGAAGGTCGCATCACTTCTCGACCTGGCTGAAAAATGCCACAACGGTACCGTGCCGGATGACCCGATGCTTGATGATATGTCCGATAAGGAATTGACTAAGTGTCTGACACAGGTGCGTGGCATTGGTGAATGGAGTGTTCAGATGTTGATGATTTTCAATCTGCGCCGTGCTGATGTTTTTCCGGCGACTGATCTGGGTGTTCGCAGAGGGCACATGCTGGCATATAGTCTGGAAGAAATGTTGAGTGCTAAAGACCTAAAGGATATATCGGAGGTTTGGCAACCCTATCGATCAGTTGCCGCATGGTACTTGTGGCGTGCCAACGATCGCGTCGACTGGACCAATGTTGCCGACGTTAAATAAGTTTATTGGCATCGCACATCAGTGAAGATAATTCTTAGTCGCAAGGGAGTTGACAGCAGTGCCGGTGGATTCGCAAGCCCTATATTCCCTGATGGGCAGATGATTTCAATCCCGATACCAGATAGCCGCGCGCAGGTGCGCTATCGTGATATTCATGCGACAGACGCCAATAGATCAATTGGTAAGCTTGTGAAAAATCTCAGTCGCGGAAAGCTTGCCGCCACTCGCTGTGTCCATGTAGATCCTGATCTGGATCCTGCTTCCCTGCCGAGGGAGTCTGGCTGGCAACCGCTGTTTGGACAATGTGGTGCAGCGCAAAGCCACCTGGATAGTCTGGGTATCGGTGCGGGAGACCTGTTTGTGTTTTTTGGCTGGTTCAGGCAGGTAGAGATGATCAAAAGGACCTGGCGCTATGTATCCGGTGCGCCCGATCTGCATGTATTATATG
>CAYLZS010000174.1:0-5260 GCA_964388065.1 uncultured Granulosicoccaceae bacterium | reverse complement strand
GGTGTGTCTTTTGCCAATTCAGAGGCTATTTCGGAATCAGTCACTTACTCTGCACCGATAGAATCAAAGACGTCGATTGCTATTGCGTCGGGTAGGCTGGATGCTCGATCGGAAACGGCACACGCACCAGCCTTGGTTCCTGGTGCGAGATTGCATGATAAAGATTTTTTTGTCAGATCAAATTCAACCAGCACAGTATCATCAATCAAAGATAAGGCGTGGGCCAATTGTAACGACGTACTAGATTTCCCTTCATCAGGTAGTGCAGAAGCGATCAAGTAGCTGTTACCAGCGCTTGAGCCGTGTGAGTGAGAGATCAAACTAGTGGAAAGGGAGCGGATAGATTCTGTGTAGCCGCTACTACCTTGGAACTCTTGAAGTGGCTTAAATGATTTGCGCTTGGTTAGCAATGGTTCTAAAGGAATGCAACCGAGCACAGAAACGCCCAGCTTTTCCAATAGTTTTTTCGGTGAACGGATACTTTTGTCTAGTGAATCAACTATGAACGCCAAAACGATACCGATGGTTGCACTGAGGCTAAGTGCGATTGCCAGAAATTTTATCTTTTTAGGACTATGCGGTTTTCTAGGTACCGTTGCGCTCTGTATTATCCGAGCAGAAGCATCTGAAACATGTTGTTCCAAGCCTCTTCTTTGCTCCAAAACAGCGTCATATAAACGGTGACTGGTTGCCACTTCCCGCTCGAGTTCACGTAACCTGAATTGCTTTCGACTAGTGGCCTGAGCATTAGCCCGACCAGAGGTGATTTCTCTTTGCAGAAGTTTCTCGGCTGATGATGTTATTTCCAATTGCTTGCGAGCAGCCTCTTCGATTCTCGCAATTTGTCTGTCCAGGCTTTCCTCGGTTGAATCCAATCTGCTCTTAGCATCAATCATTGTTGGATGCCTGGGGCCATATCGCTCTCCTATTTGTTGGATCTCTTTTTGAATCTGCACCATCTCGACAATAAGTTGCGATGCGACACGGTCTTTTTGAACCAACGGTATGGATTCATATTGGCGGGTACCTACGTCACCCAATAAGCTAATTTGTTCATAACTCGTTCGGTGCACAGCTAGCTCGCCCTTCATCTCTACAAGCTGCTGATTGAGATCTATCAAGCTTCTCTCCGTCAAACCAATGGAGCTCCCGGAATCCAGAAGATCGTTGCGCTCTCGATAGTCTTGTAAGCTTTGCTCTGATGCCGCAATTTCATTTTGAAGCACGATCAAATTATCCTGAAATTGATCTATAGCTTTATTAGCTGATTCTTGGCGAAACTCATTTACCTCAGACAGGTATTCTTCGACAAACGCGTTGGCTACGCTGGCAGTCAGGTTTGCTTCTTGAGAGCTAAAGCCCACAGAAATAAGGTTTGTGTTGACAATCGTGCTTACCTGCAGAGCATTAGCGACGGAGTTAATTACATCCTCTAAATCCTCGTCGTCGACTGCATACTGCTCCTCGTAAACAGTAGCTTCTGTGTTCCCCAGATATTTATCGTTCCAATAAGTAAGAAGTTGCTGCCAACCTGGCGGACGGCTATTAAACGCTTTGTGCGATGAAAGATCGAGAGTTTTCACGACGTTTTCGATCAGGCTTCTGGAGCGAAGTATTTCTACTTGCGTTGAGCGGTACTCTTGCTTTGCTGCGGCGGTAGTAGAACGAGCAGGTTCAGTATTGAAAGGTACGCTTTCTCTTTCGATAGATATCAAAGCCGTGGCTCGGTAAACGGGATTTATTTTGGAAACCACGAGCCAGGTTACGATGACGCTCGAAAAGATAAACAGTAAAATGTTAGGTAGATGCCGTCGAACTGCATTCCATAGATTGAGGAGATCGGAAATATCGGAAAGATCGGAATGGTTATTGTTTATCGGGGATTCTGTTAGAGACGGGCCAGACCGTATTTGGCTTTCCATATTCATGCCGTGTTCTCCAGTGTATGTTCAGCCTGTTGAATCGATATAAACCAGCGAAATGCTATAACAGCCATCGAGACATGTCTATTGACAATGTCCTGGTTTGTCGAGTGAAGCGCAATTCGCGCTGCACTGTAGTGACTGCTATTGGTGCTCAACACCATTTGCTCCATGTGTGTTGTTTCGGCATCCCAACGATAAGTACCGCCGACATCGGTGCGGTAATAACGTTCTACACCGTAAAGTGGGTGAATTTTCATATCCCCCAATAGGGACACTGTCCCAGTCATAATTTTCGTATGCCCGCACGGTTACAGAACCCTTAAAAATGGCTTATCGCAAGAGTGAGTTCTTACTTGTATCGGCTCTTGTATCGGCTCTTGTATCGGATGCTTTACTTTAAATTTCGTCCGCTGAACATTCTAAACAGTAGTAGTAAATCAGTGTTGTTAACTTTAGCAAAACCGAGGGAATATAAAGGCCCTGGGGAGAGGTCCTGTTTACTGGGTAGGTGGTGACCGGCATGAAGAGGGCGTGAGTCTAATCCAGGTGCTGCTGTGGAACTGCAGGAAATTGTTCCAGCCGAAAACCTAAACGGCTTTGTCGTCGTCATGTATTCCTCATCTACCGAGTTGATACATGCTCAGACAACAACCCGACGCCTTTGTTCCAAGCCCATTACAGGCCCTTCAACGCTACTACACGTCAGTCCGTCATTGTGCCGCGCTTTGGTACTCTGAACCTTGCTTTCTTCACCTGGTTTTCTTCCTTAACATCAATGGGGAGCCCGGTGAGTCGAGAGGTTCACGCTGGGTTCAGCGAGAAGCTGAGGGTGAGATACACTTGGCTTACTCACCTAGCTAGTGCCCATCCAGAAACAGCGCTACTGCGGTCGGCTCACGCGACACGAACTTTCTCCGACTACAGTAGTTACTTATGAATAACTAAGCGCCCACATGTAGTCGGAGAAATTTCACGCACGTGAGTCAATCTCGCTACGCCCTGTTTCTGGATGGGCACTAGCTCACGAAAATTTCCGAAACTGTTAGCGATCAATATATCGTAGTAGTTTGAAAGAGCCGCTTGTTGACCTCCAGGACCTCCAGGACCTCCAGGACCTCCAGGACCTCCGTGGTCGGATACAACAAAAAATTGTGACAATGCATACGCGACGCGTTGTCCAAGCTGATCGTCAGCATGAGTAGCTACCTTAAGCCAGCTGTTGACGTGTTCGCCCCACCAAGGAGGATGTTGCTTGCGTGTCTCGTTTAACATGAAGGTGGGTGGCAACAGCAGTTGTGCTGAATTCCACGCTTTGTAGCCAACATTTTTCAGGTGAGCAATGCTCGACTCCGTGGGCCCGCACATAGGTCGACAAGTCTGGTCTGAACATTTAATGATACCGGTGCATAACCTGTATTCTGAAAAGCCTCGCGGTCAAGAGCGCAAGCAAGCTAAACAAAGACCAACCTAAACTGCCACCGCCGTTCGTACCCACAACGATGCCTTGTTCCATTTCATCCGGCAGAGTGGCTTCATTTACAGACACGTTGGCATCAATCAAATTGCTTTCATCTGCCGGTTCAATCTCGACAACTGGCACGTTTTCATTTGCTGGCTCGGTGTTGGTAACCAGTTCGATCAACGCCGCCAGTTCGGTTTCTTCCATTGACTCAGACTCGCTATCCGATACTGTATTACTTTGATCAACTGGTTCAGTCTGGACTACTGGCGCGTTTTCATTTGTCGGGTCGGTATTGTCAAGCGTTGCGATCTCGTCGTTCGCAACCCCACCGAAGACAACGCCTTGGCCACTTGCAGTCGCATAAAGTCTACCAGGGATATTTCTGTCACCGGCAATAGCTCTGATGCTGCTCCAAACTTCTTTTTCACTATGCTCATTGATACGAATCCAGCTTTGTCCGGCATCGTCTGAGCGATAAAAATGATCTTTGGAGCTGGTGTTCAGTTGGCCAAAAATGTATATAGCCGGATATTCATCAAAACCCGCACCAAAGGTAAGCGTTTGCGCTTTACTTACCGAAACCACTTGCGTCCAGTTTCGACCTCCGTTGGTGCTTTTCCAAAGCTTGTTCTGAATATTTATAAACAAGTGACCAGCATTATCAGGAATAGTGATCAGCCTGGTCCGATTCCACAGATCGGTTGTAGCGGGTAGGTCGTTACTTATAATTCCCCATGTCGCTCCTCCATCGCTCGAAATATTGAAAGAACCATCAGGCGAATAGAAATAAAAAACGCAGTTAAGCTCTTTGTCAGCAGCGAGATAACGTCCATTTGCAAAAACACTATAGTTAAACTTTGGGATACCGCTAACCACCGATGGCTTGATCGGTGCGCCGTCAAAAGGCAGGCTGCAATTGTTAGGGTACGCGTTCGAGCCCACAGAAGCGGTGAAGGTATCACCGCCATCGGTTGTAAAGCGTACCTGGTTGCCGTTTAACAACACCATTGAGTCTGGATCATTACTGGCAAATTCAATGTGTGACTTTCTGTAAGCCAGCTGGTAGCCGGTTTTGCGGACCCAGTTTACCCCACCGTCAGAAGAAGTGAGCAGTGCTCCTACGTTGCTTTCCCAAGCATCAGTTAAAACAACCGCCAGGTTGTCAGGCTGCTTTTCACTAAATGAGAAAGTAGCACTCTTCTTTATTTTGTCTGCCCCTAAAGTACTTTTATTTGAAGCGTCAGTGAGCTGGTCGATTTGATTGGTGGGAAAAGATCTGGGGTTTTCAATACTGTTATCGAAGACAAAGCCACTATGGTCGCCACTTCCGGCCATTAAAAAATTTCCTGCGGAATTTTCTGTAAAGGCAAGCCGGTCCGTTGGCACTATCTCTTCGAGGCCCTGGAAATGTAAGCTGTTCCAGGGTCCGCCCGAAGTTGGCGACCAGTCATCTGAAGAAAACGTACTGAACCAACTGGTATAGTGCAATCGGTTTACGTTGTCAGGGTCGAAAGCAAACTGCGACACATGTGATGCAAAAGCATCGGTGCGCCATTGAAACAGATGATCGTCGAGGTTAACCTTGCCGCTTACCCTACTCCAGCTTGCGCCGGCGTTGTTAGTGGTTTGAAATTCATTAATGTGATTCCAGCCAGCGGTTACTGTTACCGCCACATTGTTATCGTGTGGACTTGTATCAACCGTGTAGTACCCACTGTTCCCAGCCGTACTTTCAAGGCCGCCAGCAAGTGAAGTCCATTGAATCGCCTGATTGCTTGTGTCAATTCCAGTGGCTTTCATAATGCCCGCTTTCTCGCAAGCCACAAGCATATAGTCACCGTCTTTTGAGATAGAAATATCGGTGGCCTGCAGC
>CAYLZS010000173.1:0-13269 GCA_964388065.1 uncultured Granulosicoccaceae bacterium | reverse complement strand
GGGCCACGGGGTTTCATCTTATGATTTGACCGCTGTTAGTGTGATGAGTCGGCTTGTAAGACGGTACAGGCCTTACAATGCTCCTGGTCATCTTTGTCAAGCAGTGGCGAATCAATTTTTATCGGCCTGCTGCACTGACTGCAGTGGGGAATTAGTGGGCCGTACTTTTTGTGTAACATGCCAGCTAATACCACGCCGTTCGTATTGGCGGTAAATGCTTTGTTGTAACCTGCGCCGCTTTCATATATGCCCGAGTACCAGCCTTTTTCCGGATCATAGGCATGTTGTATTGCGTTGGTAAGTACGTGGCTATATTCGTCATTGGGAAATAACATGGCCATAGATATTGCCGCTTTGACCGAGACTGATTTCAAATGATCGAAACTTGTATTAGAACTATTGGTTGTTTGCCATGGAAGGCCGGCATTGAATATTGAGTTATATAAAAACCACGGTTCCTGATCAATATTGTCTTCGGAGATCGCGGTGACAATGCCGGTTTCCTGCCAGCGACGTTTTTGCACTTCAAAAATATTTTTTAACAACTCGCGATTTACGTCATCAAGTCCCAATTCCATAGCATCCATCGCGTAAGATTCTGTAACCACATAGTTGTTAGCTCCAAGTTGTCTCGGATCGCGCATATCGTGCGCAATCGATACGCCGAGAATATCTGTGTTAGTTCGAAATTCGTTTTCGTAGTCGGACGCAACTGATAAATCAAAGCCAACATGTTCAAGAATTTTTGCTGCGTATTGCTCGTAGCCCAGGCGGCCTTCCTGAAGTACGCGAATTTCGTCACCTTTACCATCGCCTTCTCCTTCGCCTCTGGCCATACCGAACATGCTGCCGTCCTTTATCAGGCGTGAGTAATCCCACCTTGAAAGTGAGGTATTTACTGCGTTGTGATATTGAGGGTGCATACACTGCAGAGTATTGAGCCATGAAACCAATCGCGCAAGATCAAGAATTGATACACCGATGCCTGCATCGGTCGGCTGGTTGCCGTAGTCGACCATTTGAATGGTTTTGGTGTTGTACACTTTGTTCGGTGCTTCACCATTGAAAAGCTGCATTGTGGTCAGTGTCTTGAACATTGCCATGATTCTTTGATCGAATGATCTGGAATCGATCAGTCCAAGGTCATGCGCGGTGATGGTAGCCGCCAGTGCTGATCCGGTATCCCACATCGTGGTGGACGGGTAATTGTCTACCGCGTTGACCAGACCGGTTTCCTCGTTGTAGTTGTTTTCGAAATACTTCCATGCGGTCTTCGCAATTTCCAGATCTGCATGGCACAGCTGACCTTGAGAGATTGTGCAGCTATTCGCAATTGGCTGTATCAGACATGACATGGAGTCAGACTGACCAGCTTCGCAGCTATGCTCATCGGATTTATTCTGTCTGAATACATCCGCACCATCTTCAATAACATTGCAGCTGCCTTTGTCATAGCTTTTATTATTTATTCCATGAGAACCGCTCGCGGCTGCAGCGAGTTGCGGTTGTGATTTACCGTGCCAGAAATTTGCTGTCAGGTGATGTGAGATATAGCCACTGGTAAAAATCACTGCGAATGCGAATGCACTACCGATTATCCAAAACCAGTGAGAATACTTTTTTTTAGAATTATTATATTCAGTTGTAGCGTTGAGCAACTTCGATTTTAATGTATTTATCAGTGTCATTTTCGATCCTGTGACATCTCTCAAGGTGCCATCAAACACGTGCATTGTTAATGCCGTTGTGTGTGTTGTTACACAGGAAAAATGCAGAGGCATACATAATGTTGTCACCATTCATCTTTAATCATAATCAATGGTTATAGCAGTATTGAACCATTCAATCTGGTGAACCGAATTGTATTTTCTATCTGACTCAAGAGCTGATTAATGCCGCCGAAACGTCAGTTACCTAAGAGCGGTTAGTTGAGGAGAACGGAATGAATTTTGATCAAGAAGTTCGTGAAGGATGTGTTGTGATACGTCCTGTTGAATCACGACTTGATGCTATTGCAGCACCTGTGTTCCGGGAATGTGTCGTTGCAGCAGCGATAAAAAATAATTCTCTGGTTGTGGTTGACTTGATAAATGTTGAATTCATGGACAGCAGCGGACTCGGCGCTGTGATCGGATGTTACAAAGCGACTCAGGAATCTGGTGGTATGGCGCTCTGTAGTGTGCATGAAGATGTCAAAGAAGTGTTCAAACTTACTCACATGGATCGCATCTTCGATATTCATGTTGACTTTGAAACCTGTGTTAATTCAAAAGCGGCTTAGGTTTTTGAATGTTATTACCTGAAGCATGGATAAACTATGAATATTCGGATTGCCATAAACCACGATAGCAGCCAGATCCCGGTAGTCGGAAATTTGGTACGTCAACTGTGTGTCATTGCCGATGTGGCAGATCACCCATCAGTGAGCAAAGTAGAACTGGCAGTTGTAGAGCTGCTGGCCAATATAATCGGTTATTCGGTTGTAAACTCAGATGACGCATTGATTAACGTGCACTGTCAGTTTGAAGGCGGGGACTTCAGTGTTCTGGTTACTGAAGATGGTCGGGCACTTTCTGCACATCTGGTAAGTGAGTATTCAAACGACCACGTCCGTATGCCGAGCATTGATCTGGGTATTGAGGATCTGCCTGAATCAGGATGGGGAATACAGCTAATCAAATCAGCATGTGACAAAGTTAGCTACCGTCGAGCTAAAGACAAAAACACGTATGAGCTTTTCTTTGATCTTTCAGCCGAAACCGTGTGACTGGTTGTGAGTGAGCCTGTACCTTACTTTAGTAAATACGAGCACAGGCGTCCGCCGGCTCCTCTGCAATGTAATCTGCTTATTCACTCCGTTGGACAAATCTGCCTGCTGATTGCAGTTTTTACCGGTGCCTGGTATCTGCAGTGGCGCTGGACTTCGTCGTTAAACTTCGAGGCTCTCTGGTTCTCAATTCCACTGGTGATGGCTGAGAGTTGCGCGTATATCGGATTGTTGCTGTATGTTTTTAATATCTGGCATGTGGCAGATGCTGATAAAAAGCCCGCACCTGCGTGTATTAGTGAGTGTCAGGTCAGTGCAGATACATCACAATTAAACAAGCAGATTACTGATAAATCTATAGTCAAACGGTCTATTTCTGTAGATGTCTTTTTCCCAACCTATGATGAAGAGGAATCATTGGTTCGTCTGAGCCTTGAAGATGCCAACAAGATAACCTACCCGCACGATATTGATATTCGAATTCATGTTCTTGATGACGGAAATCGACCAGCGATGCGTGCATTGGCTGAAGAACTGGGTTGCAACTATATCACCCGCGATAACAACATTGGCTTCAAGGCGGGAAATCTGCGTAATGCGATGGAGCAAACCGTCGGTGACTTTATCGTTATTTGTGATGCTGATACTCGCCCGTTCCCGACATTGCTTGAAAACACGCTTGGTTATTTTACCGATCCTGATGTTGCCTGGGTGCAAACGCCGCAGTGGTTTTTTGATTTGCCGGAAGCGCAACCAGTCTCAACGATACTGTCTCGATTTGGCAAACCCGGCAAATTGGCGGGTCGGTTGTTTAAAAAACTCTTTGGTGACGTTTCGGTTGGAGAAGATCCCTACGTCAATGATCCAAAAATGTTCTATGACGTAATACAGCGGCGGCGTAACTGGGCTAATGCCTCGTTTTGCTGTGGCGCAGGCTCAGTACATCGACGCGAAGCCACGATGCGTACGGCTTTGATTAACTTCGGCAGTGAAGTGAGCCGTGAGACTACTCGAAAAAGTGATCAGTTAAAAAAGCTGACTGGTGAAACGCAGGCGAATAAGGACCTGGTTGACCATATAGCGCAACAAACATTTTTAGAGCAGGAATTCACACCGTACAAATTTCATGTCTCCGAAGATATTTACACATCTATAGAGCTGCATTCGGATACCACACGAAACTGGAAATCTGTTATGCACCCGGAGGTAGAGTCAAAGATGCTGTCACCTCAGGACCTTGAAACCTGGACAGTTCAGCGATTTAAGTACGCCGGAGGCACACTTGATATCGCTGTCCATGACGACTTTCTGTTTCGCAAAGGGTTGAGTATTCCGCAGCGCCTTATGTACGGATCTACCGTATGGTCTTATTTTGGTGCTATCTGGAATGTTGTCTTTTTGAGCGCTCCCATTATCTATCTGCTGTTCGCCGTAGCCCCGGTTAGCGCCTATTCGATTGACTTTTATAAACATATTTTCCCGTTTCTGTTTATGACAGAGCTTGGGTCTATGTTGGCGTTGTGGGGTCTTTCAACCACTAAATCAAAGTTTAGCTACCTGTCCTTTTTCCCGATCAACCTGAAGGCACTCTGGACCGTCGCTCGCGGTAAGAAAATCAGTTTTCCGGTAACACCAAAGGCCCGACAGGATGGATTGTTTCTGCATCTTGTCTGGCCACAAATCGGTGTCATGGCGGTGACTTTTATCGCTTTGCTGTATGCCTGGCTGATGCACTTCAGTGGCTCAGGCAGATACGGATTCGACGGGCTATTCCTGAATACCTTCTGGGGCGTGATTAACATCATGGCGATGTTCGGAATGGTCTATTCATCTGTTTGGGTACCGGCACCAGAAGAACAGACAGATAATTGCGGGCAGCATGAAGGGGCGCGAACTGACGAGTCCGAAATGAGGAAAGCGGCATGAGTCAATTTAAAGATGGCTTAAAGAAAGCACGTGGCGGTATGGTTTTTCTGTTCGGTATTACGTTTGCGTTTGGTACAGTATTCGGCCTTGAACAGTGGCAACCAAAAAAAACGAATACCATGGTTGTTGCAAATGCTATTAATCTGATTGAGCCTGAATCACTCCCACTGCGTGATCATCGCCCACTTAATGCGACTGAGCAAGAAATGGCGCAAACTGCGTGGACGTATTTCAGCAATAACACTATTGAAGATACCGGTCTGGTGAACTCCGTTGACGGATACACTGCGGCAACATTGTGGGATACCTCGTCCTATATGCTTGCGCTGGTGTCGGCCAGAGATCTCGGCATTATAGATACAAGTGAGTTTGATAGCCGCTTGCGAAAGTTGTTAAAAACATTAGCGAAGATTCCTCTGTTTGAAGACCGTTTGCCAAACAAGGCGTACAGCACAACAACAGCATCAATGACAACCTACGATAACCAGCCGACTGATCGTGGCGTTGGGTGGTCTGCCATTGATATCGGTCGTGTGATGGTACCGTTTAATGTATTGGTGTGGAATAACCCGGAATACACCGAGCTTGTAAACGAAGTTCTGTCTGGCTGGGATATCGCGGCCATTAGCGCTGATGCAGAGATGATAGGCGCTGACATCGACGATAACGAAAAAACCCTGTATCTGCAGGAAGGGCGATTAGGCTACGAAGAGTATGCGGCCAAGTCTCTGGCACTGGCAGGCTTAGATTTTTCCGAGGCACTGAACTATTCACAGTATTTTGAATACGTGGAAATAGATGGTGTGGAGGTAGGAACAGATTTACGTACGCCTGACAAATTCGACGCAATTAATTTTGTTGTATCAGAACCCTATGTACTGGATGGTATTGAGTTTGGCTGGGATCGCTACTCAAGGTCTCTGGCTTATTCTGTCTATCAGGCACAGGCGGCACGATACAAGCGCACAGGCAAGGTAACGGCGGTCAGTGAGGACAATATTGATCAGGCACCGTATTTTGTTTATAACACCGTGTTCGCAGACGGCAAGGCGTGGAATGCGGTAACTGAAGCTGGTGAAGATGCTTCGAAATTCAAAACGCTGAGTAGCAAAGCGGCAATTGGCTGGTACGCGCTATACGATACGCCGTATACAGAGACTCTGCTTAAAAGTATTAAAAACAACTTTGATGCTGATAAAGGCTGGTATGCCGGTATTTACGAAGAATCCGGCAAGTCAAACAAAGCACTTACTGCGAATACGAATGCTATTATTCTGGAATCGCTTCGCTATATTAAGCTGGGGCCAATGGTAAGTGTTGGCCTTGGTTCTATTTGATGGAACAACCTGAATCAGCTGTTGCAGGAAGACTGATGATGCCTTTGTATTAAGCAGCTTTCTTGAAGTGGTGCTCTTCGGTTGAGGTGGCGGATTTTTGCATTCCTTCCTCAATTGGGGTGACATTTGACTTTTGTGCAGGTTCTTCTGTCGCCCTTGTAACAGCCGAAGTACTTCGTTCCTGTTCCAACTGCTTTGTCGGTTGAATCGGGGTGAATCGAAATAGAACGCTGAGCATCAATCTGATAACGGCGAATAAAGCTCTGATATTCATTATAGCGATCTCCTGTCATTACTTATTCGGTGATTGTGGTTTAAGAGGAGCGGGGTCCACATTATGTCCACGATAGGTTGTATGAGTGTTACGGCTTAACATTGAAGAGCTTGAAGTACATTCCGCCGTTACAGGCCGAAAAAGCGAAATTTAGTGGACGAGAGCACAATTACTGAGTTGCCAATCCCACCAATTGAGCTTTCGCGGTCTATTGATCGGTTCTGCCATGATAGTCGATCAGTAATAAGGTGACATCGTCGGCGAATTCGTCGCTGCCGTTCCATTTAAAAAGCGTATCGCGAATCTCGGCAACACACTCTTCCTGAGTGCGTTTGCTATTCTGGCTGAGGAGTTTATGCAGGCGAGCTTTGCCGAAGGCCTCTCCGTCAGTTGAAAAGCATTCTATAGCGCCATCTGAATAAACAGTGATCCGGTCACCAGGCGCAACTTTACAACTGGTGGCTTCGAAAACGGGGTTTTCCAGAGTGCCAACCGGAAAACCACCATCTCCCAATTCAGTTAATTTACTGTCGCTGCATATCGATAGTGCAGGGTGCCCTGCCTGGCACCAGGTTATCTGTTCGGTTTTCAAGTCGAGCAAGCCATAAATCATCGTGAAATATTTGTTTTGTGATTTATGGTTGTAGAAAGTATTGTTTAGATCAGAAACAGTCGCACAGACCGAGTCTTCATGAGTTTCGCAATTATTCAGGTTGCGGCGGCATATGCCATCGTATTTTGGATTTAACTGGCTGTGAATAGCGAACGATGTCATTGCCGAAGCTGTGCCGTGTCCTTCGACATCAATTATGTAGAAGGCGAATACATCGTCTGACAACATAAAATAGTCGTAGGCATCCCCTGCGACAAATCGGGCTGGCTGGAAGTAACCATGCGCCGCATGAGTTTTGAACGATTCGGGTTCGGGAAGTAAATCAGTCTGTAGCTTTGCAGCCAGTTGTAGATCATCGGTGACTGACGCATAGGCGTTTATTAGTTGTAAAAGCTCTTCCTGCTGTTTCTGCAAGCTCTGGTGGGTTTGTTCGAGTTGCTTGTGTGATTGGTCGCGTTCTTCGTAACTCAGAAAAAGTTCGCGGGACTTTTCTTCCAGCAGTTTTTCTGCTTGCTTGCGACGCTCTTTCTCTCTTTCGTAAGCGCGCTTAAGTACTTCGATGTCCATTGACTAGGTGAGAATTTTTATTTTTAGTGTGCAGCTATCGGCGCCGTTGTGCATGCATTGGGTATGATCAAGTTGGTACTTTGTATTGAAATGTGTGGCCGAAGCATCGATTAAGCCCTCTGCCAGAAAGCAGAGTTTTCTGGGGGATGTGTAGATCATTGTCAGTTCATTGTCTGATTCATCTTCATAGTCGAATTGTGGCAGTATCGCACCGGGATGCAGCTTGCGAACCTCGACATGAATTACACGGTCAACGGTTAACAGGAAAGATTTTAAGTCTGTATGGCCTTCAAAGAACTGTGGGTTCTGTTGTTTGAAGTGCGGAAGCATAAAGCGTCCGAATGAACGAACAAGCTCTTGTGTATCAATGCCGGTCGCCTCGTGTGCTGCGGCGACCAGAGCCATCAAATCTTCATCAGGATAAGTCTCCGAGGCGACGAACTCACCACTCAGGCCCGTGTTTTGAAGTAAAGCATCCCAGGCTTCGAGTCCGAACTCTTCCTCAACCATTTCACCGAGGTAGTTAAAAACTATACCTTTCATTGGCTGCTGCTGCCCTTTTAAGAATCTCTATTAAAAGTAGCAGGAAATTCTGTATTTTCTGTACAGCTTAAGCAGGGTTTACCAGTTATGAATAATAACTATGTATCTTCTTATATCTATGCCTGTGAGTTCTGTATTAACTACTGTTGCAGGTTGTCCGGGCCGAATGACATTGGCAGTAGCGCGCCAAGTGTTGTGTTGTGGCGTAGGCCATTTTCATCGCAAATAAATATCGGCGCTGCTGCCGCAGCAAATTCTCTGATCCGCTGCCTGCAGCCACCACAGGGCGTGCATAATTCATTGCCTGTGCCTGCTACCGCAATTGCCATAATTTTTGACTGACCTGCTATGACCATCGCACTGATAGCGCCGGCCTCGGCGCAGCTGCCGACTGGATATGCTGCATTCTCCACGTTACACCCGGTGTAGATATTTCCGTCTTCAGCCAGAATGGCAGCTCCAACATGAAACTTTGAATATGGTGCGTAGGCGTTGACCATAGCGCTTGCTGCAGCGGTGATCAGTGAGTGTTGCTGGTCAGCGGTTAGAGTTGCCATTATCTTTCTTTGACAAAAGGTACGCCTATAGCTTTTGGAGCTACTGCTTTACCAATAAAGCCTGCTAGTAGTACAACGGTCAGAATGTATGGCAGCGCCTGAATAAGTTGCACTGGTACTTCTCCCACATACGGTAGTTCAACACCCTGCAAGCGAATAGAGGCGGCATCCAGGAAACCGAACATAAGACAGGCGAGTAGTGCAGGCAATGGCCGCCATTTGCCAAAGATCAAAGCGGCGAGTGCTATATAGCCTTGTCCGGCTGTCATCTCTCTGGCAAAGGCAGCGTTCTGTGCAATTGCCAGATAAGTACCTGCGATGCCACACAGCACACCTGCGATCATCACTGCACTGTAGCGTAGTCGGCTCACGGATATGCCTGCAGTGTCTACTGCCAGTGGATTTTCACCAACGGCGCGCAAGCGCAACCCAAAGCGTGTCTTGTAGACAACCCACCAGGTGACTGGCACAGCAAGAAGTGCGACATAAACCAGCAGATTGTGTCCGCTAATAACAGTTTCCAGAAACTGTCCGATGAATGGAGTCTTTGCAATTGAATCGATGAACGGCAGGTCAATGGGAGTGAAGCGTGCATCGGCTGCGAGTGCAGGTGTCTGCCCTCCCTGAGAAAACCAGGCAATACCAAGTACGATAGTTAATCCGGACGCCAGTACATTGATAGCCAGCCCGCTGACTACCTGATCACCACGATTTGTTATGCACGCAAACCCATGTAACAACCCCATTAAAACGCTGATCATAATTCCGCCACCAAGTGCTGCCCATGGTGATCCGGTAACAGCGGCGAGTGCACCTGCGGCGAATGCGGCGAATAGCATTTTACCTTCGAGGCTTATGTCTACAATGCCTGAGCGTTCGGAAAACAAGCCCGCCATTGCACACAGTATCAATGGCGTTGATACCCGGAGCGTTGCATCCAGCGTGGAGAAAAGCATCTTTACAGTTAACAGACTATCCATGCTGTGCTGCCGCTTGCGCAGGTCTGACCGCCAGCCAGAGTTTGACGATTGCCGGGCGCAGCATCAATGCCAGAGCGCCGGAGAATAGAATGATCAGTCCCTGTATGGCGACAACCATTTCACGTGTGATCTTTGGCAGCTCAAAGGCGAGCTCGGCACCTCCCTGATAAAGCACGCCGAACAACAGGCTGGCCATGATAATACCGATCGGATGGTTGCGGCCCATCAATGCAACGGCTATACCGGTAAACCCGTAGCCCGCGGTAAAGTTAAGCAGTAAGCGATGGTGCACACCCATAATTTCATTAACTGCAACAAAGCCTGCCAGTGCACCCGAAATACACATGGTGATAACAATAATTCGCTTTGGTTTTATTCCTGCGTAAATTGCCGCAGCTTCACTTTGACCGGCTGTTCTGAGTGCGTAACCCCAGCGGGTTTTCCAGATATATATCCATACCAGCAGGCAGCAGACTAACGCCAGTATAAATGACAGATTAAGTGGTGTACGGGTGACTTCAAAACCGAAATTGCCGAGTATTTCGTGCATGAAAGGCAACCACGATGTCTCGTTAAATTCACGTGTTTCCGGTGACATGCTACCCGGATTGATCAGTACATTGACCAGCAGATATACCATTAGTGAAGAAGCTATGAAATTGAACATGATTGTGGTGATCACAATATGACTGCCACGGTAGGCTTGCAGCCACGCTGGTATAAAAGCCCACATTGCACCAAACAATGCAGCGGCTAGTATGCCTACAGGGATTAGTAAGAGAGTAGGCAGCAGTCCATCGAACAACAGGAAGGCCAGGCCAACGCCGAGACCGCCGATATAGGCCTGACCTTCGCCACCGATGTTGAATAGTCTGGCGTGAAATGCGATCGCGACTGCCAGTCCGGTAAAGATAAAATTGGTTGTATAGTAGAGCGTGTAACCGACGCCTTCATCGTAGCCAAAAGCTCCATTGAGCATAATGCCGACGGCATCGACCGGGTTTTCACCAATGGCAAATATAATTAATCCGGCAAAGAACAATGCCATACAAATATTTAAAACCGGAATCAGAATTACTTCAATCCATGCAGGTAGTTCGACGTTGCCCGTATTCATATTGGAGGGCTCATGTGAATTGCCTCATGCGGCGTCGTCTACGGCGTTGGCCATCATTAAGCCAAGTTTTGTCTTGTCTGCTTCCTGACCACTCATCGTCCCTACAATACGGCCTTCAAACATAACCAGTATACGGTCACTGAGTGTCATGATTTCATCAAGCTCTACAGACACAAGAAGTACCGCGCAGTTGGTATCCCGTATATCAATAATTTTTTGATGGATTAGTTCGATTGCACCAATATCAACTCCGCGTGTTGGCTGACCCACCAACAATACTGACGGAGATTTATCCAGCTCTCTTGCAAGAATAAGTTTTTGTTGATTGCCACCAGAGAAACTTGAAGATTTAAGTCGAGGGTCGGGTGGTCTTACATCAAATGCCTGCATCAGTTTTTTGCAGGCAGCGCGAATGCTCCTGATATTAAGAAACATTCGCCAGTTAAATTTTTTGCGGTTCTGATAACCCAGCACCGAAGATTCCGCTGCACTGAAGGATTTAATCAATCCCAATCGCAATCGATCCTCAGGTACATGCTGCACACCGATTTCACGCATTTGCTTCGGGCCGATAACAGAGTCGGCTGTCACTGTATGTCCGTTAATTTCGAAATGGCCGTTGTCTGGCGCCTGAATGCCCGCCAGAACTTCGAGCAATGTACTTTGCCCGTTACCAGCAACACCTGCGATACCGACAATTTCACCGCGCTTGACCTCAAAGCTGACATTGTCGATGCGCTTTAAGCCCCGTTCATCCGTGACTGTCAGGTTGCTTATTGAAATTCCGTTTTGGCTATTAGGATTTATAATTTTGTCGAAGTGCTGCGACTCGAGTTTACGTCCAACCATTAGCTCAGCGAGCTCTGATGTGTTGGTATCAGCGGTGCGATGAGTAGAGACAATTTCACCAAGCCGCAATACAGAGACGTTGTCTGTGATATCCATGATTTCACGCAGCTTATGAGTAATTAGAATAACGGTGACACCGCGATCTTTTAATGCCTGCAGCACCCGAAACAGCTGATCTGCTTCCTGGGGTGTCAGAACACCGGTTGGTTCGTCGAGAATTAGAATTTCTGCATTGCGATACAGTGCCTTTAAAATTTCTGTTCGCTGTTGCTGACCGACCGGCAGATCACCGGTAGGCTCATCCAGTGGTACGCTGAGTTGATACTCTTCGGATAAGTGCTGCAAAGCCTCGCGGGCGTTTTCTTCACTTTTTCCAAGCAGTGCACTTTGTTCTGCACCGAGTAATACATTTTCCAGTACGGTAAAAGTATCCACCAGCATAAAATGCTGATGCACCATGCCAATGCCTGCAGCAATAGCATCGTGCGAGCCTTTTATTTTTGCTGGTTTTCCATTGATTAAAATCTCACCACTGTCGGCTTGATAAAAGCCGTAGAGAATACTCATCAGGGTAGATTTGCCGGCACCGTTTTCTCCGACAATGCCATGTATTGTGCCGCGTCGAACTTTCAGATCGATATCGCGATTGGCCTGCACGCGGCCAAAGCGCTTGGAGATTTTTTTTAGCTCAATTGCCAGCTCTGTAGCCGGGGGTGCATTTGAGTCGGTAGCCATTTGCGTAAGCTAAACGAAGGGAAGGCAGTTACCTTCCCTTCGTATCAAGTGTAGCTATTGTGCTGGTTAGCTTTGGAGTTAGCCTGCAACTTTGCAGGAATCATCACTGGTGTAGTCGTGAACTACGATTTCACCGGATTTGATCATTGCAGAGAGTTCTTCGACCTGTGCTTTCATATCAGCTGAGATCAATGATTCGTTGTGCTCGTCCAGCGCCCAGCCAACACCATCTTCGGCCAGACCAAGAACCTGGATGCCTGAGGTGAATTTGTCATTTTTGGCATCATTGAAAACATTGTAGGCAGCAACATCAACACGCTTGAGCATTGATGTCAGCATAGTGCCCGGGTGCAGGTAGTTCTGGTTTGAGTCGACACCTATGGCCATTTTGCCTGCATCTTTAGCAGCCTGATATACACCAACACCGGTACCACCTGCCGCGGCATAGACAACGTCTACACCACGCTCGAACTGACTTTTAGTCAGCTCGCCGCCACGACCCGGATCGTTCCAGGCGGCAGGCGTGGTGCCTGTCATGTTTTGCACAACCTCTGCTTCTGCATTGATGTGCTTTGCACCCTGCTCGTAACCGCAGGCAAAGCGACGAATCAGTGGTATGTCCATTCCACCAACAAAACCGACTTTGCCTGATTCGGAAGCCATTGCCGCCAGTGCGCCAACAAGGAACGAACCTTCATGCTCTTTAAAGACGATTGAGCGTACGTTGGGGAGGTCGACAACCATATCGATGATGGCAAAGTTTGTATCGGGGAATTCTTTGGCTACTTTTTCAAGTGCCGGTGCCTGTGCAAAGCCGATTCCTAATACCGGATTGGCACCGCGCTGAGCCATGCGTCGCAATGCCTGTTCACGCTGCGCTTCGTTGGTGACTTCAAATTCGCGATATTCGACACCGGTTTCACCCTTAAAGCGTTCGACACCGTCGTAGACACCCTGGTTGAAAGATTTGTCGAATTTTCCACCCATATCGAAAACCACAGCAG
>CAYLZS010000172.1:0-13580 GCA_964388065.1 uncultured Granulosicoccaceae bacterium | reverse complement strand
TTTCAATTCAGCCGATATCCAGCGTCACGCTGCTTCGTTTTCAGAAGCCAGATTCCGGCAGGAATTAAAATATCTTATAGATAAGGAACTGGCAGAAAGAGATCGCAACAAATTCCGTCCGCCGGCGTTGGACGGTGCAGTCAATATTTCCAACAAGCCGCAC
This sequence comes from uncultured Granulosicoccaceae bacterium, assembly GCA_964388065.1. Classification (GTDB taxonomy): domain Bacteria; phylum Pseudomonadota; class Gammaproteobacteria; order Granulosicoccales; family Granulosicoccaceae. Next base: position 13,417 of record CAYLZS010000172.1, on the reverse strand, counting down.
TAGCCCGTCTCACCGGGGAGAATAGCTGCACGCACCAGCACAAATCAGTAAACTCACCACCGTCTATCAACTGCAGTTATAAAATGCGAGATCAATCCCATCCTTAAGGCACTCGGAGCAACCTTTTCGGGCGCACTGGTGACCCTGGTATGCCACTTCTTCACCTTGATGTTTCTAGCACGCGTGCTGGACGAAGAAACTATGGGCCTGTATTTCATCGCACTGATGGTGGTCTTTCTATTAAAGATTGTCAGCGATATCGGAGTTGACCTGGCTTTCGTCAAGCAATATCCGGAAGAGAGTGAACAGGGAAAGAGCAATCTGCTGCGCAGCGCTTTTGCAATCCGCACCGTATCCTGCACCGTTGTATCTGTTATTTATCTGCTGGTAGAACGTTCCGGTGCGGTATCCTTTATTAATGACATAGCACATGTAACCGCGCTGACGCTCATCATGTACTGGATGCACAGCTTCCGCGAGTTATTGCTGCGGCTGTTACAGGCAGAGCAGATATTTACCGTCTATGCCGGTGTACAGGTACTGGCCGCCATACTCAAAGCACTGCTGGTGCTGGTACTACTGGCATTTAACGATGTCACCGTCAACATGGTACTACTGGTTGAAGCGCTCGCGTTTGCCGCCTCTATCTGTTACGCCGCAGTTCGCATTCGGGAAAAATTATCGCAGGCGCTTAAAAGCCGGTTTGCAGGCGGACAAACCCTGTTGAAATTCGGTTACCCGTTATATCTTAATGCACTGCTTAATCTTGGCAATGAAAAAGTATCGCAATATATAGTCGCGGGTTTCGGCGGGCCGGTAACCATGGCTTTTTTCGGTATCGCTGAAAGACTGTCTGACGCCGGCACACGATTATTTGAATCCTTCGCCAACGTCTACTATCCGTCACAGACCGGGCATTTCGCCAACAATGAAAAAGACAAAGCCACCGGCATGGCCGTGCAGTCTTTAATGTGGGTCAGTTTTGTTATTGCCTCGGCAATTGTCGGTTTTACGATCCTGCGCGAGCCGGTAATTAAAATATTTTTCACGGAAAAATATTTATCCGCAGCCAATGCCGCTGCAATGTTTTTCGGGGTGCTGTTGCTACGCTCAACGCAAACGCTGATGGGCTACTTTGGAGTCGCCGCCGGTTTAAAATTTCTACCGGTAAGAGTGAGTCTGGTTTCCAGTGTTTTTAATATTATTACCTGCTTCATCGCGTTTAAAATGTACGGCTATCAGGGTGCGATTGCAGCCCTTCTGGTGACCCAGTTGCTGATGAATATTTTATATCACTACTGGCTGGGCAAAGCGGGCTTTCCAATAAATGTAAGGCCGGTACTTACTATCTGCGCAATCTGTATTGTCTCAGTTGCTATGACCTACGCCCTTGGCAATCACTTTTTTATAACGCTTTTTATTTTTCCGGTTTTCGTTGTGGCCTGCCTATGGTCTTTGCCGGCTCTTAAAAATGATCTGTCCGGCTTTTTAGAAAAAGCGGTTTTATTCGTTCAAAACAAGACTTCAGGCAAACGTGCCAGAAAAGCCTGACCGGTTATTATGAAAATACTCTTCCTGACACCCTATGTACCGTACCCGCTGAACAATGGCGGATTGATCCGGGTGCACCACATGATGCTTAACCTCGGTGCAAAGCACGATGTTACGGTTATCTGCATGGAGCCGGACAATGAAGCCCAGGCAGAGGGAATAAAAGTAATAGAAGACGCCGGCATTACCATTGAAACCGTACCGGTTGCAAGCAATCAGAAAAAAGAACTGAAACGCATCTATCAACTGCTTTCTCTGGTGTCTTCAAAACCCTATCAGTATAAGCAGTATTATTCCGCGGCCATGCAAAAATCTATCAGCAGACATCTGGAGGAAGGTGACTACGACCTGCTACATGTAGAGTTTTCACAGATGGGATACTACCATCTGGATACAGAGATACCGCGCTACGTGGATCAGCATAATGTCGAATACGAAATTATGCATCGCACCTATGAAACCGAAAAAAGCCCGCTTAGAAAACTGCTTGCCTACAGCGAATGGAAAAAATTCTATAAACAGGAAATTGAAAACTGCGAAAAATTCACTGGCTGTCTAACCACCTCCGTTAGAGATGCGGAAATTCTTCAGCAGCGATCTCCCGGTATGGAATGCCATGTCATACCCAACGGGGTTGACAGTGAATTTTTCAAATCAAACGCCACCGGTGACGACATCGATCCAAACATGGTGCTGTTCACCGGCACCATCAGTTACTACCCGAATACCGAGGGCATACTCTGGTTTTATAAAAACATCTGGCCGCTGATAAAAGAAAAAAATCCTCAAGCGAGCTTTTGCATAGCAGGCAAAGCACCACCACCTGAGGTACAGGCAATCGCAGATTCAGATGAGTCAGTGACCGCCACCGGCATGGTCGATGACATGCGTGACTATTACAACAAAGCTGCTGTGGTGGTTGTACCACTGAGAGTTGGTGGCGGCACACGCCTTAAAATTCTCGAAGGCATGGCGATGTCAAAAGCAATTATTTCAACGTCAGTCGGTGCCGAGGGCATTGAACACACTGATGGTGAAGATATCCTGTTAAAAGACACTCCTGAAGATTTCAGCAATGCAGTAGTCAGCGTAATGAATGACACGGCACTCCGTCAGCGACTGGAAAAAGGCGGGCGTGATCTGGTTGAAGCGAAATATGACTGGCGTGCTGTTACAGACAAGCTGTCAGACGTGTTTGAGCAGGCAGTAATAAAACACAAAGCCGGTTAACCGTTACCGTACAGCTCCACGGTATTCCTGCTGCCGGTGATGGCAGTCTTCAGTTTTTCGATATTGCGTATAAAAAGCACATGCCAGCGCAGGTAGCGCTTTTTACCAAACGGCAGACTGACAACAGTCAGCAGGCCGTAACCTGCAATCTGTGCCAGTACAAAAAGACCCGTCTTAAGATAAGCAACACCGCTTTGCTGTGACCACAAATAACTGTAGTGCGTCTGCCCGATACGGATATTCTGCTTTTTAATATATTCAAGGTTCAACCTGTGCGGTTCGACCATTTCTTCAACCGTGGCATTCGCATCATAAATTAACTTTCCACCGGCTTTAAAAATACGGTGGAAAAAATCAGTATCTTCACCACCTGATTTACCGAAGTACGGATCAAAGCGAATTTCCTGATCCCGTACCCAGCCGGCTTTCAGCAGAGCATTCGACGTTGCCCCTTTTTTCTGATGCGACTCGTGCGGATGCCGGTCTTTACCGAACATATCACCGGCAACAATCCAGTCTGGTGAAGATTCAGGGTAGTGCACAATCACCCTGCCGAATACACAGTCGGTCTGGTGTTTTTCCATAGTGGCTATCATCCGCGCAAGCCACTGATCATCACTGGCCCATTCATCATCATCAATAAACGCCAGTAACTCACCGGTAGCATGGTCCATTGTACTGTTACGGACTTCTGAAAGGTTTCTGACCGCATTGGTGAAGTACCTGACCGGCACACCCGATGGATGGTTTTTAAAAGCCTCGCATGCTGCACGTCCTGATTCTTCAGCATCGTTATCAACCACCACTACTTCAAGCGAATAACCTTCAGGCAGCTTTTGCGAGACAACGCTGTCGAGCGTCTTATTCAGACTCTCTCTTTTATAGGTACACATGCAAACAGAGACAAGCATTGTGATTATCCAGTCAGTTTCAGATTAACGATTCGTGCAAGTTCGTAGTTGGTGATATCCACCGGCTCTGACAGCACGTTATCAGTGACGATTTGCCCGTAGTTCAAGGCAGGAAATTCGTCTCCGGGATAGACAACCTGCATCCTCGAATTCTTAAGCTCTGCCGCTATCTGCAACTGGTGGTCATCAGAGAATTCTTTGTGTGCAGCTACACGTGGTACAAAAATCACCCGCTTGCGATATTTAAGCATTAAGTTAAGACTGCCAATACCGCAGTGACTGATAACTAGCGCGCTGCGTCTGACAAGATCTTCCATATCCACGCGTGGAATCAGCGTTTCCACCACACCACACTCAGGGTGTTGTTCAACCTGACAGGAACCGGTTTGAACAAACCATTCACACCGGTTATCACGGTATAGCGGGTCTTTTTTTATGTAGTCGTACAGCCGGGTGAACGGGTAATCATTGGTACCCATTGTCACCAAGATCAAAGGCTTGACCATGGTATTCCGCTCCATACTTTTCGGCAGTTTCCTGCCACTGACATAAAAAAGAATCAGACAAACCGAATTTTTTAATCAATTTGCCCGAGTTGGATAGCTCAACCACTCTGGACATCGTATCGAGATAGACAAACCGGGTACCGGTCAGTCTGGCGAGCAGTGCAAACGGCAGACAGATCGGTCCACCTGTGCTGAACATTGCACGGGGTTTTTCACGCAACATAATGCGAGCCGCACTGAAAACATTAAGTGCATGAATGAAGACATTGGTTTGCGTATCGCGAATAGTGTGAATGCGGGCAAACGGACTGTCTTCCAGCATATTTTTATTAGTCACCAGGGCAAGCTCAAGCTCTACCGCACTCGTCGCGCACATTGCCTGCGTGAGATGGCCTCCCGATGAGGCAATAACAAGAATGGTAGCACTGCGTTTCATACTTCCTCCCACACCACGTAAAACACACTCAACCCGAAATACTAGCTGTTTCCGGGTAGCTGTCCTGCACCACCCCGTACTCTCGGGTCCAATCCGGCCGAAGGGCTCACCGGTGGTGGAGTATCCGCAGGTTTTGCGCCAAACCCGCGTCTGAAATCAGGTTTGTGTGCATGTGTGTAGAGGATATTCATCATGCCGAGCACCATCAGTACCCAGACAAAGTGCAATCCGTGAATAAAGGAGGTTTCAAGGCAGTTGTGCAGCATCGCATAGGCAATAACGGCAGTAGACAGAGGGTCAGCGGAATTTCTGGTAAAGGACAAAAAGATCCATAATGCGATTAACCAGAATACGGTCGGGATTACACGTAGCTCCAGCGCCAGATCCACAAAACCGCTGTGTGCAGTATGTAGCAACTGGTAGTAGGACCATTTGATATCGAGTGCTTCCGGCACCGCACCCACACCCCAGTAGGCACCGTATCCGGTACCGAACATCCAGTCTTTTTTAAGGTCGGCCAACAGATGGAACCAGATACCGGTGCGACCGGTCAGTGCCTCCTCCGGCAGAATACTGCGATAAAAATCGATCGGTGCTTCACCAACGCCAATAAGAAACAACGGTATAACTACCATCACACACAGCCAGAAAACAATTACCGCTATAGACATAAGTCTAAGCAGATGAATTGACATGATGGCGAGTGGTACCAGTACCACGGCAAAACCCATAGGTGTTTTCGATCCACTGATTATCAGCAATCCAGCCCAGCCCAGTATGCAGAACATGGCCAGGCGTTTTTCTTTCAGTGTTTCTGCATAATAGCGATAGATACAAACTGCAATTAATAAAAATGCACCCGCTATGCCGCCGAGTTCATTTTTTGCCGGATGCAAACCAGTGAAGTTGCCATAGACATCAAATGAAATATTTGGCATAAGCAAAAACAACATTTCATAAATTAGCAGACTCACTGAACAAAACTGCAGATAATTAACATACTGGCCTTGCGAGCGACTGATAACCACGGCTCCCGCTACCGATGTGAAAAGCAATACTTGTCTTATTGCGCGTCGAAGCGTGTCATCGGGGTGATCGGACCAAAAAAACGATGCAAGAAGAAACGCACCGAATAACATCATCGGTAGCAATATGCTCAGGTAACTGCTCAGTACTTTCCTGGAGCGGATAATCCAAAGCAGACAGGCAAAGGTAAAAGCCGGAAGCAATAACTGCTTCCACAGTGCAGCACCGGAACTAACTATCTCAAGACGAAGCTCAAGATCGCGTGCCATCAACGCAGACTTCGCCCGCAAGTCCGGCGAGAACGCCTTGGTTACCCAGGCGAGCATCAGAAACAACGGGATTCCTTTTAGAAAAATCCCGAGTTTATCGCTTGAGACGCGAAGAGGACCGTGGCTGCGAGCGTGTTGCATGTTGTCTGTAATCAGGTATGGATCAAAATAAAAGTATTGGCAAAACAGAAGTTACTTCATCTGTTAGAGCACCAATACTCTTAGGAGTTGCCATAGCTGTAGTAAGAATAGTACGTACCGCCCATTTCCAGCTGGTTCAATACAACACCAACCATTGGGGCTTCAACCCGTTGCAGCGATTGCAGGCACCGGCTGATATGTTGATACGGTGTAGATCGAGCCCGAATTGCATATATAACGGCATCCGCATAACCAGACAGTACGAGCGGATCACTCACTGGCAGAACCGGTGGTGCATCCAGTATGACATAGGCATAGTTTTTCGCAGCTTCCTGAATATGAGACTGGAAGCGAGGTGAGCTGATCAGCTTCAAAGGATTCAGTGGTGTAAAGTTGGCACACAGCAGGTCAAGGTTGTTGTCGATACCAATGACACACTGCTCAAGCAACGCCTCAGCTGACAAAACTTCACGCAAACCCATATCAGACTTGTTAACACCGAACATGTTACTGACACCGCGAGTACGTAAATCACAGTCTATTAGCAGCGTGCGGCCAACATTTGAATAGCTGTAGGCCAGGTGTCCGGCTATAGTTGACTTACCTTCACCTGCGATAGTCGACGTAACCATGACTATCTTGTGTGGCTGGTCTACACGATCAAGCATCATACCCGTGCGTACCGTGTTTACAGCCTCTTTAAAGATTGCACCCTCTTTGGAACGCTCTGCCTCTTCCATAGAGTTCAGCACAACGGGGCGAATAAAATTCTTTTTGATAACTGGCAATGATCCCAGCAACGGCAAGCCAATACGCTGATGTACATCTTCCCCGTCCCGAATACCTGTATTAAACAACTCGCGAAGAATGTAGTACAGCACTGACAGCATCAAGCTGCCGAGAGCCGCAAGCAGGAACAACACGGCCTTCTTTGGCTTTGATGGCTCAAGTGGATCCTCTGCCTGAGACAGGATGCGCGCGTGAGCACTTTGTAAATCTATAGTTTCCGTTGTCTCTTTGGTGCGCTCGAAGAACAAATCGAATAAGCGCTGTGCAGAATCAACTTCGCTTTTAAGCTCGACATATTTGTCGCTCTGTTCGTTTCTGGAGTAAAACCTTGAGCGCGTGTCATCGATACGTGACTGCAGGCTGGCTTCCTCAGCCTGCGCCGCATTGAACTTCAGCTCAACGGTTTCAATAATTTTGTTTATCTGAGCTCTTAAAGATGAGTTTGCCGAATTGAGATCGGAGTCAGCAGCAAGCATTCTGGGATGTTGCGGGCCAAAAGTTTTTGCGAGCTCAGCTTTTTTCTGGCGTGCAAGCACCACATCGAGCTTTAACTTCTGAGCCAGCTCATCCTGTTGGACAACCGGCAGGGACTCTCGGCTGCCACCAGCATTTCTTACCTGATCACGGGTTATTTGCGCTTCTGCTTTACGCGAGCGTACACCGACCATCTCTGCAAGTAGCTCTTGTAGTTCCTGTGAAACTATTTCAGTCACATCGTCGTTAATATCGATGATGTTTTCCTGCTGCAGATATGCCGCCAGATCCTGTTTAGAGGTGTTTAAGTCTCCCCGTAGTCCCTCTACCTGTCCGGCGAGCCATGAAGCTGCCGTTTTGGTGCGCTCAAGACGAGCTTCAAGGTCAGACTCTATATAAGCTTCTGCATGAGCATTTGCAATGTCACGCGCGAGCATCGGTGTGGGTGCTTCAAAGCTGACTTCTACCAGCTGTGTTTTTCGCAACGGAAAGATGCTGATTCTTTTACCGTAATCCTTCAGCAGCTCGCGTCTTGCGATTTCTCGCTCAACTTCCGCAACACGGGTTCTCTCTGCATCAGATTTACCAAGACCAATCAGACCAAGCAGCTTGTTTTTCATGCTGCCCATGCTCTGTGTTGATAACGAACCCTCTTCACCTACAAATGCAGGTTCAGATGCCAGATCCAGCTTCCTGACAACCTTCTCTGCAAGCGGACGTGACCTGAGAACTTCAAACTCAGTCGCCAGGTACTCTTCGCTCTCCGCGTTGAGTCCGTACAGCGCATCCACCGGAACAACCTGGGTTTCCTTCCTTTCAATCAATATAGTCGCCGTCGCTTTGTACTGCGGCGTAAGACTGTTGATTATAAAGTACGAAGCCAACAGCACCATGAAAGTAAACAGCGCGATGCGCCATTTATTATCAAGAATGGTTTGCCAGTACCTTTCGAAATTAAAACTGAATTCTTCCTTGTTGATTTCAGTCAGGTTGCTATCCAATGGATGGAGTGATTTCATTTAAACAACTCTTCTTAAAAGAAGCCTTGGGGAATTTCCAGGCTGTCACCGGGGTATACGGGGTCTCTCATTTTAATTCTGTCCGACCGCAGCTGCCCGTCGATTTGGCGCGAGACCTTGATACGTTTCTTAGAAGCACGTGCAGAAAACCCGCCAGCCAGCGCAATTGTCTTCTCAACCGTCAGACCCGGCTGATAAGCATAATTGCCGGGACGCTGTACTTCACCAGTAATAAAGATCTGCAGGTATTCTGTGATGTCGATAATGTCACCCGGAAGAACAGCATCGGTCAGGCGCATGCTAAATTGCTGTGCCTGGCCACTGATCTCACGAGTAAGAATGATGCGTTCTTTTGACGCTTTGTCAGCAAAGCCACCCGCTAGCGCTATGGCTTTATCAAGAGTCAGACCTGGCTTGTAGTCATATCCACCCGGGCTGTTCACCTGGCCATTGATATACACCTGTCTGTACTCGGCAACCGATACACGTACATCAGGGTTGACCAGATAATTACCGCTCAACTCTCTGGTGATGGTTCGCTCAAGCTGCGACACCGTCATACCACCGGCACTCACTGCACCGAGCAGCGGATAGTTGAGTGTGCCGTTTTCATCCAGCTTGATATCCATTGAGAGGTCATCCTGACCAAAAACAACAATAGCTACCTCATCACCGGCACTCAGTGTGTAGGAATCCTGAGCCATAACCTGCGACGCAAAGACGATGCTGCCGCAAATCGCAGCTGCTGCAACCAGATTACCAGTTAATTTACCAATTAGTGTTTTCATAAGAGCTTTTTACCTTATCGCGGTGATTTCGAGCAGTTTACGCCGGCATCACTGACTGACACCTGAAATCCGCTGAAAACTTCTTCTTCGCCTTTGACAATATTCACAGGAAATGCAGCAATTAACTCACAAAAGCCGCGGCTAACAATTCATAACGAGACAGCCATCACACCGCAAACAATATCAGACTCGATACCCGCTGATGTGACAAACGGAAAATTGCTACTTCAATATGCTTCTCTATATCGCCTGTATCGACCGAACCGCCAGCTTTCTTACCTCGATTCACAACAAATTTTCATCAGAAACGAGTATCGCTATCCGATAACCTCACATTTTTACGATCATACTGCAATTAGATCCGCAGACAGACTTACCTCATCGTTATAAATACAACGGAAACTGGCTATTTACAACAGATGGTTTTCGAGTCAGAACAGCCCCACTAGTGGCTGGAACCGGCGGCCTCTACAAACTCTAGTACTTCATTGAGTCTGCCTATGTATTTGAAGAGCGAAACAGAGGCCTCGGGTGCCGAATCCTGCAGACGCCGGCTCTGGTCTTTGAAGTATTTAACCGCATGATCATGGTCTGACAACATAGAAGCCAGCAAATCACGCTCCTCGCTCGTCGCCTCGATATTGTAGTTTTTTCGTTTGGCCTCGAGCAAATTGAGAAAGTCAAAATGTCGACGCTTGGTGGTCTCCATCGCGTTGTAGGCAACCATCGCAGGGAAGACCAGCTCACGGAGGTCATCTTCGAGAAGTGCTGACATTTCAACTAACCACCGATATGCGACATTTCAACTTTCGGCCTCAGCACTGACTCAACCGTTCGGGTCTCTGAGTAGCGATCCCGCCTGCGTCGCCACAATGTGGCAAGTTTTTCCTGCAACTCTGCATCGTTTGCACCGTTGCGGATCAGACTCATCAGATCATGACCGTCAGCGGCAAAAAGACAGGTGTAGAGTTTTCCAACGGCCGACAAACGGGCTCGACTGCAATCGCCACAGAATGGCTCACTGACAGATGCAATTATTCCAATCTCACCACCGCCATCCCGGTAGCGCCAACGGTTGGCAACCTCCCCTCGATAGTTCGGTGGAATTTTTTCAATCGGGTTTTGCGAATTGATCATATCTGCAATCTCAGCTGCAGTGACTACCTCAGTGTTTTTCCAGCTATTGGTATTGCCGACATCCATAAACTCGATAAACCTTAGTATCTGACCACTGCCGTGAAAATACTCTGCCATCGGCAGGATGCTATGTTCGTTAAGACCACGCTTGACCACCATGTTTACTTTTACTGAATCGAATCCGGCAGCGCCCGCTATTGAAATGCCATCAAGAACTTTCTGCACTGGCACACCGACATCGTTAACTGCCATAAAAGTCTCATCGTCCAGCGCATCGAGACTGATGTTTACTCTCGACAATCCAGCATCACGCAAACTACGCGCGCGCTTTTCAGTAAGTAACACGGCGTTGGTGGTAAGGCTTATGTCGTCAATCTTTTCTATTGATGCTACTTTCTCCACCAGTTTTTCAAGCTCGCTGCGCACCAGTGGTTCGCCACCGGTCAGGCGGATCTTGCGTACGCCCAGTTCAGAAAACGCTTTGACTATTCGAATGATCTCTTCAAAAGAGAGCAATTCGGTTTTAGATAAGAACTTATACCCTTTGCCAAACTGCTCTTTGGGCATACAGTAAACGCACCGGAAGTTACACCGGTCCGTAACAGAAACGCGCAAATCATGAATCGGACGGTTCAGGCCATCCGTAATACTAATGCGCTCATCTGTTGCGTTTTTGTCTGTAGTCGGGGTATTCATTTGCTTTTAGTTAACGCAATCCTGTAACTGGTAAGTTGCTTTGTCTGCTCTGTTGTTAAATCGGTGTTAAACCGGACAGATGTCAATATGCCATTACCGGTCGTGTAAAAACGTTATCCTGCCTGCAGTTACCTCTTAAATGAAAGAAATCAGTCTTTACTTTGCCAGATCAGGCGACCCACTAGCCACCACCTCGCTGATAGCGAAGATCAAAGTATCGTAGAAATTCCTCGCGCGCAGAATCACTGAAGTTTTTAAAATCAAAATCTACTTTGACATACGGCATACTAATCGATGCAATATGCCGGAACTGTTGTGCACCTACATCAATGCGCACACTGCCAGAGTCTGCCTCAACGGTAACACCGGCCTCATCAATACGATGAGGTCGATTATTCAGAGCGTTGGGAAGAAGCCTGAAAAACTCTTCACGTGTAAAGCCCATCTCGCGGCTGAAAGTATTTGCCATTAATCTTTAACTGCAGCCCTTATCACCTGCCCTTATCCGCCAGCAACGGGAGGCCAGATAGCAACAACATCGTTCTCAGTAATAACGCCGGCTTTATCTCGATCTTCCGGATTTATATAAGTTCCGTTGACCAGCACCAGATGCGCATCTTTTTTATTCACTTTGAACATTTCAATAACTTGATACAGCGTTACGTCTTCGGACACTTCTATATCAATGGCATTATTGACCGCGTCCGCAGGTAACAAATGCTGCAGTGTTGCATACAGTTTAAAAGTGATCTTCATGCTTACCTGTTTTGTTCTATACCGGTCATAAAAAGCCGAGCACCAACTACTTTCCTGATCACACAACCTAAGCTGCGCTAACCTGAGACTGCGAGCAGGCCAGATAGGCTTCCATAATTCTCATTGGATCTTTTTTCAGCCGTTCTTTCCATGGACCAAGGCGTGTTTCCGATTGAATTAAACCACGCAATACACCAACGTGCTGAGTCAGACCAAGGCTGCTGGCACCCACAAGTACATCATCTTTAAATTGTAGATTTAAATACTTGTGTTCTTCTTCGTTCACCAGTTCTGATGAGTCACCACCCGGTACGCCCATCCACATACCAAACGACGCCGAAACCAGACCAATCGTATCGAGTACATTCATATTCAAATTGCCAACATGTTCAGAACGATGTCCTCTGACCATATTGGAAGCGGCAACTTTTGCATGTTCAACCGCCGTCGGCTGAATTGCCTGTACCGAATATTCACCGGTATTAAAATCTTTACCCTGACAAACATCCCCTGCGGCATAAATATCTGCATCACTTGTTTGCAGGTAGTCATTAACGACAATGCCCTGATCAGTACGCAAACCACTGTCCGCAAGGAATCCCATATTGGGTGCAACACCAGTCGCACTGATAACAAGATCAGCATCTACAGATTGCCCGGTACTGAGACTCACACGAAGTTTGCCACCACCCAGCTGCTCGATAGATTCAGCACGTGTTGAAGTATGAACCGTGACGCCTTTTTTCTCACACCAGCTTTTGATCATGTTGCCTGAGACATCATTCATCATTCGCGGCACCATGCGATTTTCCATTTCAACAACCGTCAAGTTGACATCGCGCAACGCTAACGACTCAAGAATGATGCAGCCAATAAAGCCCGCACCCATCAATACAACACTTGCACCAGGCTTCGCCAGTTTGACTATGTGTCGAGCATCTTCAAGTGTCCAACAATTGTGTACCCCCGGTGAGTCGATGCCCGGTACCGGCGGTACGACCGGGCTTGCACCGGTAGCAAGCAATAGCTTGTCATAACGTCTTACCGAACCATCATCGGTGATAAGACGATTGAACTCTGTGTCGATCGATGTAACGGTCTTCTGCACCAGCTCAATATTGAGTTTTTCAAAATGCATTGCCGTCTTACGCAGATACGTTCCATTTTCCTGAATTTTATCAGTCAGGTAATACGGAATCGCCATACGTGAATAAGGTGGCTCCGGCTCTGCACCGATCAACGATATATTCGCCAGCGGATCGAGTTTTCTCAAACGCTCTGCGGCAACAACTCCCGCGGGACCAGAACCTACGACAACATATATCATGTGCGTTCCCCTAACCTGTCAATACAATTATTATTAAAACTAAAGAGTGGCGACAACGGTCGCCGCTCCAGACAACAAAACAAACTCAAAAGTGCGTTAAGCAGGCAGTCCAAACTTGCTGCGTGTTTCAGCAGTCAGGTTGCCGTCTGTGGTCCAGCCACGCAACTGATAATACTCCGGCAGCATGTTGCCAAGCTCACACACCTTGCCTTTTGCAGGGCCGGTTTTCGCAGCATCCTTTAACAAACGATCAGGCAGTGTGTCATCGGCTGCGGTCATTCCCGCTTTCATGTTGAAGTCACGCTCCAACTGCCAGATTCGCTCGCCTACTTCTACCAGACGCTCCGGTGACCAGTCGCCA
>CAYLZS010000171.1:0-37963 GCA_964388065.1 uncultured Granulosicoccaceae bacterium | reverse complement strand
TCTCTTTACTGGGTGGGGTTATCGCAAAGCAAATTCGCAATTTGGGTTACTCCGCTAAAGCGCATTCGGTGCTTGATGGTGAGGTGTTGCAACCACCGCTGTTGTTGTTGTCCGGGCTGGGTGAGGTCAGTCGTATTGGAGAGGTCATATTAAATCCGCTGCTGGGGCCACGATTAAAGTCCGGTGTTGTATCTACCGATATGCCGCTGGCGCACGATAAGCCAATTGATTTCGGCCTACAGAATTTCTGTGAAAACTGTAACAAGTGTGCTCGTGAGTGCCCGGCGGGAGCAATCACTGCCGGACCAAAAAAAATGTTTAACGGCTATGAGATCTGGAAGTCAGACAGCCAGAAATGTACAACCTATCGAATCACCACAGATGGCGGGGCGATGTGCGGACGGTGTATGAAAACCTGTCCCTGGAATTTAGAAGGATTGTTTTCAGAAAAACCATTCAGATGGGCCGCTTCCAATTTTGCAGGGGCTGCACCGCTGCTTGCGAAGCTCGATGACAAGCTCGGTCATGGCGGAGTTAACGATGTTAAAAAGTGGTGGTGGGATCTTGAATTAAGTCGCGAAGAAGGTAGTTATCAGGCAACTGAAAAACCTGTGAACCGCCGTGACCTGCAAACTGATCTCAATCTTAAATTTGAAGATCAGACTCTGGCAGTCTACCCGGCTAATCTTGTGCCCTGGCCCTGGCCATATCCGTTCCCGATGGATCGTGAAGCGGGCATTCAGGCGTACAAAAAGCTAATTTCTGCAGGTGAATACAAAGCTCGACTGGCTAAAGGTGATACTGAAGGATTAGCTCATCAGCTGCCAACTTTTGCAGATGCACCGGTCATTATGGCAAAGGTATCGCTGGTCGAAAAAATGACCAGTGATGTCACCAAATTTGAGTTCACTTCATGGGATAACGAACCACTGCCAGAGTGGACCGCCGGTGGTCATTTAGACGTTGTAGTCACTCCTGATTTACTACGCCAGTATTCAATGTCCGGCGATCCTGCAGACAGATCCAAATACCAGATCGGTGTATTGAGAGAAGACGAAGGCAAAGGCGGTTCAAAGATGATGCATCGCATATTCAATGAGGGGCGCCGTGTATTTATTTCTAAACCAATAAATCACTTTGCACTGGAGGAAAGCGCTTCAAAAACCTTTCTGATGGGTGGTGGAATTGGTATCACCCCAATGATCGCCTTTGCACACCGGCTGCATGCACTGGGTAGTGACTTTGAGTTGCACTACTCGGCAAGCACCCGCAGTGGTGCAGGTTACGTTAAAGATCTATCTTCTATGCCATGGGCTGACAAAATCACCATGCACTTCTCTGATGAAGGATCCCGTGCAGACCTGAATGTAATACTGGCAGGCTTTGAGAACGGCTGGCATGTTTATACCTGTGGCCCTGATCGCTACATGCAAAGTGTTGCAGAAGCTGCGAGCAACAGCGGCTTTCCCGAAGAAGTGCAGCACCTGGAATATTTCTCTGTACCTGAGCAACCTGACTATGTGAATCATGAATTCACAGTAAAAGTGGCAGGAACAGAGCGGGAGTTTATTATTCCCGAAGATCAGACCATTTCAGATGTGCTGGTCGAAGCCGGTATTCACATTGATGTGAAATGCTCAGACGGTATCTGTGGTGTTTGCAATTGCACGTTGGTTGAAGGAGAGATCGAGCACCGTGACTTTGTATTATCTATGGAGCAACGCAAGTCGCAGTTTATATCTTGTCAAAGCCGTGCTGCACCCGGGTGTAGCGAAATCACGATTGAGCTTTGAGTTAACACAGCAAATTTAAAATGTGCTGAGATGCTGGTGTACAGATTATCTGCCAACTAACGGGCGGGTGAGGTCACAGGAAACTGATCAAAGGCTTGCAGTAAATTGCGACGCAGGTATTAGTCCTCTGGTGTGGTATCAAACGCCTTTTTCTTTTCCGCTATGTACTCTTCCATAGCGCCGGGTTTATCCATGATAGCTTTCATCTCACCCATCACTTTAAGGTGTGCCGCATCCTGCTTCTGCATCATTTCCATGCCATGTGCTTTGCTTAGTTCTACCATTTCTTCAAAGGTGTTGGCACTGAACGTCTCATCACACGCTCCACCCATTTGCCTGCATGTCATTGTCTTCATTTTTGATTTCCGAAGATTGTTATTGGTAGAGCTAACTGTAGTCTTAGTGATCGCGGGATACAATGTAGTCGGTTAACCAGCGTAATCCGTCAGCACCCGGGCCGAGCTGATCCAGACAGTTATTGGCTTCCTGCAGCAGTTCTGCAGCTCGGGCCTGTGCGTTGTCGAGGCCAAATCGAGCGGGATAGGTAGAGCGGTCGTTGCGGATGTCGGAGCCTGCGGGTTTACCCAGAATCTCTTCTGTCTGGGTAACATCGAGAATGTCATCGTGAATTTGAAAGCAAAGACCTGCAAGGTCTGCGTAGCGATCGAGTTCTGCATACTGGTGAGGTGATAATTGTGTGCCGCAGTCTGCTGCCATCATGATTGCAGCACCAATCATTTTACCGGTCTTGCGTGCGAACATGCCTTCCAGAGCTTGCTTGTCTACTGGCTTGCTGGTGTAGGCGAGATCCAGGCCCTGGCCACCAACCATACCAGCGGCACCGGCGGCAACAGCCAGCCGCTGTATTAATCGACAACGTAACTCTGCAGGAATGTCTGCCTCTGGCGGGTTGGCGAGCAGTTCGAATGCCATAGTATTTAGAGCGTCTCCAACCAACACGGCCGTTGCTTCATCGAACTTAATATGTACCGTGGGCTTACCGCGTCTGAGGTCGTCATCGTCCATTGCAGGAAGGTCATCATGCACCAGAGAGTAGGCGTGTATCAATTCAACTGCAGCGCCGACTATATCTGCTGCCTCCGGAGTCGCACCCGCTGCTTCAGCAGTGGCATAGGCGAACAAAGGACGCAAACGCTTGCCACCTGACAGCACGGCATAGCTAAGTGCTTCTGTGAGTGTTTCTCCGGGAACGGTGGCGTGCTCTATTTGCCGCACAAGCAGTGAATTAACGCGCTGCCGGTAGTCTTCCAGGCGCGCTGCAAACTCTACGTTTGCGGTATTCTCATGATGTACTGTGTTGTCAGGTATCGCCATTCTATGCAATTCAAGTTATCTTATAGAGCAATAAAATAGTCGACACTCAACCATGACTGTAAACTTACCGGAACAGACTGCTGTATGAGGTTTTTTGCCCTTACGCAGCACCAACTTAGCATGGAAAATGGCGCATGGCATCAGTAATTCCAACTGCTTCGGCGAAAAGTGGATGGGACCTGCAATCACAACTGTTGCTCGGTGTGTCCAGAACCTTCGCACTCACAATTCCACAGCTGCCGGAAACGTTGGAACGATCGGTTGGCAATGGCTATCTGTTGTGTCGTATTGCAGACACCATCGAAGATGATCCGGGATTAACGCTTGACGACAAGCGAGCATACTTTGAGTTTTTCCTGCAAGTACTCGATGGCAAAGCTGATGTACGCGAATTCGCTGCATCTTTGCACAGTGAGCTTTCTGATCGAATGCTGCCTGCAGAACGCGAGCTGGTGCAGGCAACTCCGGAAGTATTGCAGCTGACGCAAACGTTAAACGATGCGCAGCAACGAGCGCTTGTTCGCTGTGTCACGATGATGAGCGATGGTATGTACCGATTTCAGTCGCGCAGAAGTCTCGATGGACTTATTAGCGTGCATGAGATGAGCCATTACTGTTATGCAGTTGCCGGTGTGGTTGGAGAAATGCTGACGGAACTGTTTTGTGATTATTCAAAAGAGATGAGTCCTCGTCGCGATGAAATGATGCCTTTGGCCATCTGTTTTGGACAGGGTCTGCAATTAACCAATATCCTCAAAGATGTCTGGGAAGATCAAAAAGACGGAACCTGTTGGCTGCCCCAGTCTGCTTTCAGCGCAAATGACAAACAGCTTGGTGAATTGATTCGTACCGAGCAGAGCCAGCAATTGGTGAACGGTATCAATCATATTGTCGGTATCAGTCACCAAAATCTGGAGTCTGCGATCAATTACAGTCGTTTGATCCCGACCAGTGAAGTTGGCATCCGCCGCTTTTGTCTGTGGGCCATTGGTATGGCGGTAGCGACATTGCAGAAGATATACAAAAACCCGGGTTACTATGATGGTGATCAGGTGAAAATATCCCGTCGTCAGGTAGGCATGATCATACACTCTGCGAATGTTGCACTGCGCAGCAACACGCTGGTGAGCGCCTGGTTTAAAGTCCTGTCAGCCGGATTGCCTTCGTGCGCAGATTCTGATGTGTGTGATCCGAGGGGGCTTCAGCAAATTGTTGCCAGTGCCGGATTTGGGGATGTGCAATCAGGGAAGTTTATTAGACACAATACAATGCAATGACATGCGAGCAGGTGCCTGATCAGGCACATTTGCCCATTGCGTTGGTGGTGGCGACTGGTCACGAGGCAAAAATTGTCCGGCGCGCCCTGCACAAGGCGACTGTGCGCAAAGCGAATGGCCCGAATACTCAATTTACCCGATTCAAAGTGGTTCTGGTTGGAGTGGGATGCAGTGATCTTGATTCAAATCGACTGACCAGTGCTCATGCAGCCATCATTTCCACCGGGTTTGCCGGTGCCCTGCGACACGGCATCGAGTCCGGTACTTTGCTGTTTCCTGAAGAAGTAAAAAAGTCCGACAATTCGACTTATAATGTCGATCCGGATCTGCAGAAAAAAATAGAGAATAATTTGCACGCGGATACAGTCCCCACGCATATCGCAAGAGGATCTTTGCTACACACCGATTCGTTGCTGGCAACAACTGATCAAAAACAACGTGCGTGCGAGCAAAGTGCCTGTATCGCCTGTGATATGGAATCGGCGGCACTGGCGGTCGCCGCGAAGCACGGTGGCCGGCCATTTGCCTGCCTGCGAATTGTTCTGGATCCCGCTGACATCACCATACCCGACCCGATCATGGAACTTGCAGACTTACAGACTGAGCCGGGCGCTGCAGCTTTTTTAGGTGCTGTGCTGCGCCACCCGGGTCAATTACCTGCAACAGCTGCATTTTTGTGGCACACCTTTAAAGCGTCGCGAGCGTTAGGTCGTTCGGTCACGAATCTCGTCGAAGGTTGTTGCGAGTGACAAAATCTCAACAGACCGTAGCCGGGTCACCGAGGCCCAACTGGTTGTCCGCGACCGGACAGATGTTGCTGCGTAACTGGACTTCAATTGTTGTTACTCGCTCCAGACTGATTCTGCTGGCGGCCACGCTGTTGGTTCTCGTATTAGGTATCTATACCTCCAATACACTCGGAATATCTACGAATACCGAAGATATGATCGACAAGAACCTCGAGTGGCGTCAGAACTTTATAAAGCTACGCACCGAGTTCCCGGAACATTATCGAGCTATAGCGATTGTAGTCGATGCTCAAACAGAAGCGCTTGCACAATCTGCGGTTAGTGATCTTGATCAGCGCCTTTCAACTAATCTGGAACGGATTACCGATCGTTTTTCCGCAACAGTCAGCGGGCCGGTGGCAGGGCGCGAGCTGCTATTGCTTAGCGAAGACGAGCTACTGCAAATTTCAGATGATCTGGCGGTAGCACAACCGTTTTTTGGCAAGCTTCGGCAGCAATACTCTTTGGCTGGCTTGTTTGAGTTGCTGACCCTGGCTTATCGTGAAGATCCGTCCGGAGTACCAGTTGCATTCGAAAATCGGCTCATCAAAGCGATGCAGCCAAATGAAGCCGAAGAGCATTCGCTGCTCGACTGGTCACGTCTGAGCTCCGATAAAGAGAGCCCGGCTCGTCGGTTACTGTTCGTTAACGTGGTTCTCGATGAAGACAAACCTCGCCCCGCCATGCGAATTATTAACGAACTGCGTGAGCATGGAAATGCCACCGAGGCAGCGTTCGATAATCGGGTGCATATTCGATTGTCTGGGACTATCGCTCTGGAAGATGAAGAGCTGGCCAGCGTTTATGAGAACTCGAAATCGACCACGTTATTTGCACTGGTTAGTGTCTGTCTGATTCTGCTGCTTGCGTTTCGTAGCTGGCGTTTATTGCTGATAAGCGTTTTTACTTTACTTGCCGGACTAGTTGCAACCGCCGCGTTTGCTGCGGCCGCAGTCTCGACCCTCAATGCTATCTCGATTGCATTCGCCATACTTTATATAGGACTGGCGGTCGATTTCATAATCCACTATCTGTTAAGACTGCGCGAGGTTCTGGCAACCGGTACTGAGCTTACCGATGCACTCATTGAAACCAGTGGTCAGGTTGGAGGTGCACTATTTATTTGCGCCATTACCACAGCAGCCGGATTTTTCGCTTTCACACCAACCGCGTTTGTTGGCGTGTCGCAGCTGGGTTTGATATCGGGTACTGGAATGTTTATCAGTCTTGTTGTTACTCTAACCTTGCTGCCCGCTATGATCAGGCAGGCATTTCCGGTAAATTTTAATGTTAACCAGGCGGCGAAAAGCTGGAAGCCGGGCATGGTGCTGGCGTGGTTTTTAAAAGCTCCGAGACTCATTATCGTTATCGTATTAATTGCGGCGGTATTGTCTGTAGTTTCTCTGACACAACTTAGGTTTGAAAAAGATCCAATGCTATTGCGTGATCCATCTACTGAATCGGTGCAAACGTTCAACGATTTAAGTGATGATCCAAACACAGCGCTGCGTTCAATTTCGATTGTCATTGATGGTGATACTGATATCACCGGTTTGGCAGATAAGTTGACAGATTTGCCGAGTGTGGAGCGTGTGTATAGTTTGGCGAGTTTTGACACCGCAGATACAGCTGAACAACAAATCATTCTGGACGAAACCAGCTTATTACTCGGCGCTGATTTTGCGAGCTACCCGGAGCTTGAATCTGCAGACCCGGAGGTTACAGGTTCAGCAGTTCAGAATCTTATAGATGAGCTTGTGAAAACTGGCGCTAATGAAGAATTGCGTACCGTTCTTACTGGTCTGCTGGAACAAACTGAACTTCTTGATTCCTCGCAACAGGAAGACAGGCTTGATCGACTGCAGCATGCCTTGCTCGGTGACTTGCCGGGTTCGATGCAGCTGCTGGAGTCGCGTCTTAACGCCACGCCTTTGGCTGCCTCTGAATTTTCGGAGGAGTTCCAAAAACGCTGGGTATCTGCAGACGGTGATCAGCTAATGCAGGTAATACCAGCTAAAAACATTGGTATTCCACAGAATGCTGAAGAATTTGTTGCAGAAGTTTCTTCTGTCTCTGCAACTGCCACCGGTGTCCCGGTCGTTTTTGAGCGTTCAGGTGCTACAATTGCCAAAGCTTTCAAAGTGGCGTTTTCAACCGCGCTGGTTGTAATTAGCATTCTGCTTTTTATTCTGCTGCGCTCTTTATCAAGCGTGTTGCTGGTGTTGATTCCGTTATTGTTATCTGTATTGCTGCTGGTCGGGGGTATGGTACTAATCGGGCTGCCGTTTAATTTTGCCAACGTTATCGCTTTGCCGTTATTGCTGGGTGTTAGTGTCGATACAGGTATTCATCTTGTCCACCGCGCACGCGCGCATGAGGCAGAGGGTCTGCACCGAGTTTTAGTAAGCAGTACAACGCGCGCCATAGTTTTTAGCAGTGTTACTACACTTGCAAGCTTTGGCAATTTAGCGTTGTCTGAGCATGTCGGTTCGGCAAGTATGGGGTATCTACTGGCGATTGGATTATTAATTAATATGTTGATGATGCTTCTTGTACTGCCTGCCATGATGATTCTAAAACCAAAATGACATCCGTTGTTACCGGTGCAAACGGTTTTGTTGGAGCGGCACTGTGCCGTGCGTTATGCGAGCGCGGTCAAGAGGTGCGAGCCTTTGTTCGCGAGGGTGCGGATACCAGTAATCTTGCCGACCTGCCGGTAACACTTGCCTATGGAGATCTTCGCGATAAGGAGTCTTTGGAAAAGGCAATGCAGGGTTGTCAGTTTCTCTACCATGTGGCGGCAGACTATCGGCTTTGGGTGCCTGATCCTGCGAACATGTATGCGATCAATGTAGATGGCAGTCGCAATGCCGTGATGGCAGCGGTAGCCGCCGGTGTTGAACGCATTGTTTATACAAGCAGCGTTGCCGTTATCAAGCCGGATGAGCATGGTGGTGTTTCTGATGAAACAACACCGACGCTCGAAAGTGACATGATCGGCCATTACAAGCGTTCAAAATTTCTTGCCGATGAGGCTGTGTGTGAACTGGTTGCTGAGGTTTCTGCACCGGTAGTTATTGTGAATCCATCAACGCCGATTGGTCCTGGCGATATCCGTCCAACACCCACCGGGCGCATCATCCTCGATGCATTAAACGGTCGGATGCCAGCCTACGTTGCCACTGGTTTAAACCTGGTACATGTCGACGATGTAGCCAATGGTCATATAGCTGCCTGCGAGAGCGGTATTATAGGAAGAAACTATATACTTGGAGGTGAAGACATCAGTCTGCAGCATTTTCTTGAGTTGATTGCTCAACATGGAGGGCATCGTGCTCCTATTGCTGCCATTCCACATTCGATTGCCATGCTTTATGCTAGAGTGAGCGAGCTTTATTCTAAGGTGTCGAAGAAAGAACCGGCCGCCACTGTAGATGCTGTGCGAATGTCTAAGAAGTGTATGTATTTTTCCAGTGAACGAGCCCGAGCTGAAATTGACTACCAACATCGACCGGTTGAACAATCAGTAGCTGCAGCTGTAGATTGGTTTAGAGAGTGGTAGCAGTAATTAATTTTGAAGAGGGAGTTCCATGTTAGTTAGCGCCGGACGCAGAGAGCGAGTATCCAGTCCACAAGAGAATTTAATTCTCGTTGATGCCAATGACCACGAGTTGGGCGGTATGTCTAAGTTCGACTGCCACCAGGGTGACGGGATACTGCACCGTGCCTTTTCGATCTTTATTTTTAACTCTGCTGACGAACTGATTCTCCAGCAAAGAAGCTCAACCAAACCGCTTTGGCCACTGTATTGGTCAAACACCTGCTGCAGCCATCCACGCACGGGTGAAAGTATGGAAATAGCGACCCAGCGCAGATTAAAGGAAGAAATTGGAATAAGCTGTCCGATGAATTATTTGTACAAGTTTGAATATCAGGCCAATTACAAAGACATTGGCGCCGAATGTGAGATATGTTCGGTTTTTGTTGGCCGAAGTGACGGACCCTTCGACCCAAACATGGAAGAACTCGAAGCGATGCGTACTATTGGAATTGATGAACTCAGTGCTGAGCTCGAAACTAATCCGGCCAGCTACACACCATGGTTCAAGATGGAATGGCAGGAAATCCGTTCAATGATTGATGATTGCGACGGTAGTGTAAGCAGATTTCTTAACGAAGAAGCCGTTACGGCATAACAGCGAAAGAATAAAGGTACCGGAAATACAAACATGGGTTTACCATTAAAGCAGCAAATTGCTGTAGGCAGTTATATCCTTAAGCAAAAGCTGGCAGGCAACAAGAAATATCCATTGGTGCTTATGCTGGAGCCCTTATTCCAGTGTAACCTCGAATGCGCCGGATGCGGAAAAATCGCTTACCCGGACGATATTCTGCGAAAACGCATGAGTGTGGAAGACGCACTTAATGCGGTAGATGAATGTGGCGCACCGATGGTGTCAATTCCCGGTGGTGAGCCACTCATTCATAAAGAGATGCCGCAGCTTGTCAAAGGTCTGGTTGAACGTCGCAAGTATATTTATCTCTGTACTAACGCTTTACTGCTTGAATCGCGTATGGATGATTACGAACCGTCTCCCTATCTGACGTTCTCGGTGCATCTTGACGGCAACAAAGAACGCCACGATGAATCGGTCTGTCGTGAAGGGGTGTTCGACAAAGTCATTAAAGCGATTAAAAAAGCAAAGTCACGCGGTTTTCGAGTGACAGTCAACTGCACGCTGTTTAATGGCGAACAGCCAGATGAAGTTGCAGACTTTTTCGATATGGCCACCGATCTCGGCGTTGATGGTATAACTGTGTCCCCTGGCTACAGCTATGATCTGGCGCCGCGCGATGATGTGTTTCTGGGCAGAGTAGACAGCAAACAGTTGTTCCGTTCTATTTTTGCCCATGGACGTGAAGACGGACGGCGTGCATGGGAGTTCAATCATTCAAGTATGTATCTTGATTTTCTTGCGGGAAATCAGGCTTACCAATGTACGCCCTGGAGCACCCCGACCTACAATGTATTTGGCTGGCAGAAACCCTGTTACCTGCTGGTTGAAGAAGGCTATACAAAAACCTACGCTGAGTATTTATCGGATACTGACTGGGATGCCTACGGCTATGGTCGCAACAGCAAGTGCAATAACTGCATGGCTCATTGTGGCTATGAAGGTACAGCGGTTAACACAGCATTTGCCAAACCGTTAACTGCGCTGAAAGTGGCGTTAAAAGGGCCGCGTACTGAAGGCCCAATGGCGAAAGAAGTGGATCCGGTCGATCCGCCGCCAATGCCCCCGGCCGAGATTCGAATCTCGGAAGACCAGATAGAACGCCGAAGCAGTGTTGGTTGATCGTTTGAACCGGTTTATTGCAAAGTCGTTCATCGGTTTAGTTGTATGGTTCTGTAGCTTTGGTGTTGCTGTCGCTGCAGATCAGGGTGATGCGGTCAGGGAGGTAATCGATTCACTGCACAACAAGCTGTTTGAGGTCGCGAGTGACTCCACGCTCACCTTTGACAATCGCTCTGACAAGCTGGCGCCGGTTGTTGGTACCTCATACGATTTTGAATTCATCGGTCGCTTCATACTCAGACGTGCCTGGAGAAAGCTGGAGCCGACACAGCGCGATGAATTTGTCAGTGCGTTTCAGCAGCTCAGTGTGGCTAACTATGCCAGTCGCTTTGCAGAAATAGACGAACAGGAGCTTGTTGTAACTGACGTTCGACCGGCAACTGGTGAGCGGATGCAGGTCGATGCGAAGTTACAGACGGAAAATCACAATCTGGTTTTGTCCTACACCTTAAAGAAGGGCGAGGATAACAACTGGGCCATCATTAATGTTATTGCCGATGGTGTTAGCGATCTGGCGCTGCGTCGCGCTGAGTATAGTAAAGTGCTTAAAGACAAAGGCTTTGACGGTTTGCTTGGGCATATTGATGATCAAATCACCAACTTAAACTGAGCCGATTTAGCCTGGGTCCATTAGCTGGGTCCATTAGCCTGAGTCCATTAGCCTGGGTCCATTTAGCCAACCTGGGCCAACCTAAACTGGATTAATCAGTTTATGCATGACCGGTGATTATTATACAACCGGTAGTTTAGATACAACCACGCTTATATATAACCACGCTTAGATATAACCACGTTGGCGCGCACGACCCAGTGCGATCAGCGGAAAGTAGTGACGATACATGTTGTACCTGATCATGAATGCTCTTGATAATTCAGGTCCCTGTATCAGTGCTATTTTTGCTAACCCGTCTTGCTCGGCGCGAGCCCCGAAACCATAACCCGGAAAACCGGTACCGGTGTAGTGCTGTTCGTTCCAGCTGCCGTTTTCCTGTGTTGTCTTTAAAAAGCCCAATCCACGGCGGATGGATTCAGCTGATGATTTGTTATCACCGGCAAGTAAGGCAATGAGCGCCCAGGCTGTTTGAGATGCGGTGCTGACACCTGTACCTGCGAGATCATGTTCCATATACGAAGCGCAGGTTTCACCCCAGCCTCCGTCGTTGTTCTGACTGTGAATTATCCATGACTCAGCGCGTTGTATTCGCTTTTGTGTCATGTCTTCACCAATTTCTGCCAACGCTGGTAAGACGGCAGCTGTGCCATAGATATAGTTGACGCCCCAGCGGCCAAACCAGCCACCATTTTCTTCCTGCTCAGACCATAGAAATTCAACAGCACGATCAACGTGTGGATTGTCTCTGGTCAGTCCGGCGGCAGCCAGTCCTTCTATCATGTGTGCAGTAACGTCAGCACTTGGCGGGTCCAGTACTTCACCGAAATCGCAAAACGGAATTTTAGTAATGATGGTGGAATCGTTGTTGCGATCAAACGCGCCCCAGCCACCATTGTCTGATTGCATGGCGAGCGACCAGTCTATTGCCCGCTGCAACGGGGCTTCGGCACGTTTTCGAAGCACCGGATCTTTTATTCGTGACAGCACTAAAATGGCGACCGCTGTGTCGTCGAGGTCAGGGTAGTGAAGATTGGCTCTTTCAAAGGCCCAGCCGCCTGGTTCAGCGTGTGGTGTCAGGTGAGACCAGTCACCCCGTGTGCGATTTTCATGTGAAAGAATCCAGTTCAATGCTTTGGCAGTCAGCGGCCGATTGCGCGCTTGTGCATCGCACTCCTGAATAGATACCAGGCTTAACAGAGTGTCCCAGACAGGTGACTCACACGCCTGAATGAAGCGGTGACCGTCTTGTTTGAATGACCAGTTTGATGATTCAAGTGTTGTGAGGCCTTTTTTAATCATCGGGTGGTTGTTGTCATAGCCACTGGCGTGCAATGCCATCAGGCTGTATATCCATGGTGGCTGAATGCCACCCCAGGCACCGTCGGCATCCTGATGTTTTGCAATCCACTCGATACACAGCGCTTTTGCGGTTTTGCGTCCCGGTGTAATTCTCCAGTCCTGCAGCTTGTGCAGAACGCGATCAAAACCACGAAATACCGTTTCCCATGACAAGAATCCGGCACGGCTGGGCATGCGATATTCCTGTGCGTCACGTCCCTCTGGAAACAGCTCATGCGGCCGGAGATGTTCCGGCAGCGGGCGAGTGAAGCGCATTGATGACAGCACGCAAATAGGCACCAGAGTAGCTCTTGCCCAGCAGGCGAAGTGGTAGATATTGAATGGAATCCACAACGGCAGACGAATGATTTCAGGTGGCAAATTTGGCGTACTTTCCCATGGCCACTCGCCGATTAGCGCTAACCAATAACGAGTAAAAACCCGAATATTATCCAGTGCATTGCGCTCTAAAATCCACTCTCGAGCGGCACACATTGAATTTGAATTGGGATCAACACCGGCAATTCGCAGCGCGATATATGATTCCACGGTGGAGTTAACATCACCACTGGGGGCATCAAAATAGGTTTCAAATGAGCCATCCTCGCGCTGTCTGGATTGAATTCCGGATACTATTTGCTCGCGGTTGGGCATATCCAGGCCCAGCACG
The DNA here is from genome assembly GCA_964388065.1 of uncultured Granulosicoccaceae bacterium. Lineage (GTDB taxonomy): Bacteria > Pseudomonadota > Gammaproteobacteria > Granulosicoccales > Granulosicoccaceae. The sequence continues at coordinate 24,792 of CAYLZS010000171.1, read as the reverse complement.
TGGAAAGCCATAATCCATTCGGCTTCCATGCAACAATTGGATTCGAGCATGCCGCGCCAGTAGCCTTCATCTGTCTGAGCAGCATCAAACCAGCCGAGCCCCGATTCAATAGTGTGATCGAGTGCACTAACTACTGGTTTATCTGGTCTTGTTGGCGTGGATTGTGTGTCTTCTGCCAACAGGCCTGATTCGGGCAGGCTGTCCATATAGTTTCCCGCAATTCTATGAACGCAAAGTATACACTTTCCGAATTATATTCACGAAAATCCAGACGGTTGTTGCGATGAAATTCAAGTTGAGCTCTATTGCATTTATCACACTTTTACCAACACTGATTCTTGGCAGCTGTGTTTCAACCGTTGAGAGACTCGACGGAAAACGTCTACGGGTTGGCAGTCCGGAATTTCGTGACTATGCGCTCGATGTTTTCAAACGCAATAACAGCACACTCACAGTATTGTTTGACGCTATCGATCAGGCAGGTGATGAAGATGCCCTGAGGCTCGAAATCGCGGAAGAGCAAATGATTGAGGCCTGCGAAACACTCAATAGTGCGGCCGCGGCACGACGTGATGGCAAGCAACTCGGTGTGGGTATTCTGCGAACCATCTCTTCTACCATTCGACCGTGCGATGAGGCGACAAGCGAAGCTGACCAGTTGATAATGGAAATCAGTGCGGTGTCTTTGCCGGCAGTGTGATCGGCCACAGTAATTAAAATGGTCCGATGAGCGCGGTGAGGACCCAATTCATCGTTCGTGTTATTTGCAGGCTGAAAGTTACGCTGTAACACCACTGCTGCCTGTCTTATTTTTTAGTGATCTCAGGGGGTATTATCAGCCGTCGATCTACGGTGGCTACATCTGTCTGTTGAGGCAGGGCCTGGCTGCGTAGTGGCTAATATCGTTACAGATTGCCCGCAACTCAGCGCTGTTCCAATCTCAGGTTTTCCGGACTCAAACAGGATAATATATAAGGGAACTACCTACGGTCCTTTGTTTCCTGCAGGAACACGAAATGACACAGACATTTGTCGATCACATAACACACGAACTTGCCGATCTGAAAAACACCGGTTTGTATAAAACCGAGCGCATTATTGATTCAAAGCAATCCGGCACGGTAGCACTCGATACCGGTCGGTCAGTGATAAACCTTTGCGCGAATAATTATCTGGGCTTGTCAGATCATCCGCAATTGATAGAAGCAGGCCGTGAAGCGTTGTCCCGCTATGGCTATGGTATGTCATCAGTGCGGTTTATATGTGGTACGCAAACTCCGCATAAAATACTCGAGGAGCGGTTGTCTTCTTTCCTCGGTACAGAAGACACAATACTCTATTCCAGTTGCTTTGATGCCAATGCCGGTTTGTTCGAAACCATATTGGGGCCGGAAGATGCTGTCATTTCTGATGTATTAAATCATGCGTCGATAATTGATGGTGTCAGGTTGTGTAAGGCCAAACGGTTTCGCTACAACAACAGCGACATGAATGCACTGGAAGACAGCTTAAAAGAAGCGGCGGAGTGTCGCTTCAAACTCATTGCAACAGATGGAATATTTTCCATGGATGGCTACATCGCAAAGCTTACTGAGATATGCGATCTGGCTGAACGCTATGGAGCAATGGTGATGGTAGATGACAGTCATGCGGTTGGATTTATGGGTGAGAACGGTCGCGGCACCCACGAGCACTGTGGTGTATTAGAAAGGGTAGATATAGTGACTGGAACACTTGGCAAGGCGCTGGGTGGTGCATCGGGAGGGTATACCAGTGGCAAACGAGAAGTAATTGACTGGTTGCGGCAGAGATCGCGGCCCTACTTATTTTCTAACACACTCGCACCAATGATCGCAGCTGTCTCAATTACAGTACTCGATTTGCTCGAAGCATCAGGCGAACGCAGAAATACACTAAGGGATAACTCGAACTACTTTCGCAAACGTTTGACTGATGCCGGGTTTAACTTACTGGATGGCGAGCACCCGATCATTCCGGTCATGTTGGGTGATCCGAAACTGGCACAGGCAATGGCCGGTGAGCTCGATCAGCGTGGTGTGTATGTAGCACCTTTCAGTTTTCCGGTGGTACCGAGAGGCAAAGACCGTATACGCACTCAGATGTCAGCAGCACACAGTAAAACAGAACTCGATACTGCGATCGATGCGTTTATAGAAACGGGTAAGAGTCTGGAGATCATTACATGAGTCAGATGAAAGCGCTGGTTAAAGCGGCACCTGAACCAGGATTGGTAATGCAACAGGTCGACATGCCAGTGCCCGGTCCGGACGAGGTGCTGATCAAAGTTAAAAAAACTGCAATATGTGGCACCGATGTACATATATGGAACTGGGATGAATGGTCTGCTAATACGGTTCCAACACCGATGGTGGTCGGTCATGAATTTTGTGGTGAGATTGTTGATACAGGTGCTGCAGTAGTAAAGTTTAATGTTGGTGAGCGAGTATCGGGTGAAGGACATATTGTCTGTGGCACCTGCCGCAACTGTCGCGCTGGTCGCGGCCATTTGTGTCGAAATACCAAAGGAGTAGGCGTCAATCGGTCCGGCGCATTTGCTGAGTATTTATGTTTGCCGTGCGATAATATCGTACCGATACCGGATGACATTCCGGATGAAATAGCAGCGATCTTTGACCCGTTTGGCAATGCGGTACACACCGCTTTGAGTTTTGATTTAATCGGTGAAGATGTATTGGTAACCGGCGCTGGACCAATCGGTATTATGGGTGCGCTGGTGGCACAACGGGTTGGTGCGAGAAAGGTGGTTATCACCGATATTTCAGACTATCGCATACAACTGGCTAAAGACATGGGTGTACAGCATGTGGTCAATGCCTCTAAAGAAGACCTGAATGATGTGATGGGAACTCTGGGTATGAACGAGGGTTTCGATGTTGGTCTTGAGATGTCGGGTGCTGCACCCGCCATGCGTGACATGATCGATAAAATGAACAATGGCGGCAAAATAGCTTTGCTTGGTATTGCACCGACTGAGTTCGCAGTAGACTGGAATAAAATTATCTTCAAGATGCTGCAGGTCAAGGGTATCTATGGTCGCGAGATATTTGAAACCTGGTACAAGATGATTGCAATGGTCCAGAGTGGCCTGGATCTGACTGGGCTGATCACACATCGAATGCATATTGATCAGTTTGAACAGGGGTTCGAACACATGATAAGCGGTGAGGCAGGTAAAGTAGTGATGGACTGGTCCTGATCAGCTGTGTCTGATTATTGAGCTAAAACATGAATCGTATTCCTCCTGCGATTAAACAACCTTTTTACGCACAGGTCTGGGAGCTTACGCGCCAGGTCCCGTCTGGAAGAGTAGCCACCTACGGACAAATCGCAAAACTCATTATTCAGCCGGAAGGTATTAGCACTGAGGATTATAAAATTTCCGCGGCCCGCTGGGTGGGTATGGCGCTGTCATCGTGCCCCGACGATGTTCCATGGCAGCGGATTATCAATTCACAGGGAAAAATAAGCCAGCGTGCTGAAGCGGGAAAGCAAAAACAACTGCTACAGTCAGAAGGTGTTTTGTTTATCAATGACAAACTCAATTTAGCTGATTATCAGTGGTGTGGACCAGGACAAAGCGAAAAGCCTGCACAGGGTCAGTTGTTTTAGATATCAATATTCTGGTTGTATCAGTTCGTTCGCAGGTTGACTCTCAATAACAGCCCTAAAAAAATTAAGATGCAAAATGCAGCTGTGTTTGGGATACGCGTGTAATCCATGTGTTGTCATTTACACAGAATGGATGTTGGCGGTTGCACCCCATTTGGCGTTGCGGTTTAATATAGGCTGTACTGCATATTCCCCGGTAAATCCATGACCTCTGCGACGGTATCTACCTCGCCTGCGCGCCTGCGCGAAATTCCCTACAACTACACTTCCTTTTCAGATCGCGAGATTGTCTGTCGGCTGCTCGACTCGAAAGCGTGGGATGATGTACAGCAACTTCGCGCCAGTCGCCGCACCGGTCAATCGGCGCGCATGCTGTTTGAGGTACTGGGTGATATGTGGGTGATTATCCGCAATCCCTATATACAGGATGATTTGCTCAGCATCCGCCGACGGCGCAGGGCGTTGTTGGAGGCTTTGCATCACCGTCTCGATCAAATAGATGGTCGTGTGGAGGGTGACGACCTCGCGCAGCGATTGCTTTCACGCAGTCGTGAAGCGGTGCAGGATTTTGAAAAATGGCTGGACAATACCGTCCACCTGCGTCAACAGGTAAAAAAGCGTCTGCAAAAAGTGACGGCAGCCGGCAACATAGACTTTGGCGGACTGGCGAGAGTTTCACACGTAACAGATGCAACTGACTGGCGGGTTGAGTATCCGCTGGTAGTGGTCACACCGGACAACGAATTAGAAATTCAGCAGGTGGTGCAGCAATGCATCAATGCAGGCTTAACCATTATTGCTCGTGGTGGAGGTACGGGTTACACCGGTGGAGCGATTCCACTGTATTCGGACACCGCCGTTATCAATACCGAAAAACTTGATCATGTTGGTACGGTCCTGCCGCGAGATCTGCCAGATGTTAAAGCCGCTGTTTCCACGATACGCTGTGGTGCCGGGGTAGTAACGCGCCGTGTTTCTGAAGCTGCGGCAGATGCTAATCTGGTTTTTGCGGTCGATCCGACATCGCAGGACGCCAGCACTATCGGTGGCAACATTGCGATGAATGCGGGTGGTAAAAAAGCGGTGCTGTGGGGTACAACTCTCGATAATCTCGCCAGTTGGCGAATGGTTTCTCCGGATGGCAAGTGGCTTGACGTAAAGCGCTTGTCACATAACCTTGGTAAAATTCATGATCAAAAGCAGGTGTCTTTTGAAGTAACGCGACGTGACACCATTGATGGACCCGGTATTGGAGAGCCGGAGATACTCGAGTTTGCAGGCAGCGACTTTCGTACAAGCGGACTGGGCAAGGATGTTACTGATAAATTTCTGGGTGGATTACCTGGCGTTCAAAAAGAAGGCTGCGACGGACTTATCACGTCTGCAGAATTTATTTTGCATCGCGCTCACTCGCACACACGTACGGTGTGTATGGAATTTTATGGTCGCGATCTGCACTCTGCAGTTCCCGCTATTATTGAAGTCAAAGATACTATTGATGCGTTGCCGGATGTACAGCTGGCTGGCCTGGAGCACTTGGATGATCGCTATATTAAAGCGGTGGCGTATAGCCCAAAAGCCTCCCGCGGACAACTACCCCGTATGTTGTTACTGGCCGACATCGTCAGTGATTCTGAAGATTCAGTCGCGGCCGCCGCGGCATCTATGGTGCGCATTATTAACCAGCGCGAAGGTGAAGGATTTATTGCGGCAAGCAAAGAGGCGAGAGATCGCTTCTGGGCGGCGCGTTCCCGAACGGCTGCAATCGCAGCGCATACCAATGCATTTAAAATCAATGAAGATGTGGTGATTCCGTTATCTGCACTGGCTGTTTACAGTGAGGGTATTGAACGAATCAATATTGTACAGTCAATTCGCAATAAGCTTGAAAACATAGCAGCGCTTGACGAAATATTTCAAAAGCCGCTGGCTTTGCAGCTGGTAGCTGATGACGATACAGGTGGCGAAGAACAAAAACAGATTGACGAACAGCACAGATCGGCAGCACTTGAACTTATAAAAGCTGTTCGCAGTCGATGGCAGGCAATCCTTGAACGGCTGGATCAGCCGTTGGCAGGCTGTGCCGATCTGCTGGATAAAACAAACGAAAACACCGCAGACAGCCAAATGCCAGATGGTGATCAGCCGTTGATCAAAGCCTTTTTGCGCAGAAGTGCGGTTGTATCATTAAGAGCGGAAGTAGAGCGACCTTTAAAAGATATTTTCAGTGGTCGGCGTTATCAGGCGCTGCGTGCCCAAATTGATGCGGTTCATGCAAAAGTCCGACCTGGCAGATTGTTTGTTGCATTACATGCACATGCCGGCGATGGCAATGTCCACAGTAATATTCCGGTTAACTCGGACGACTATCACATGATGCAATCTGCCGATGCAATGGTAGATGAAATCATGGAGCTGGCAACGTCACTCGGTGGAGTGATATCCGGTGAGCATGGAATCGGGTTGACTAAAATGCAGTACCTCGATGAGGCAAGCGTGACCCGCTTTGCTGAGTATAAAAACCGCATAGACCCGAACGGTCATTTCAATCGTGGCAAGCTGATGCCGGGTTCAGGTTTGCAACAGGCGTATACACCGTCGTTTCGACTGCTCAAGCAGGAGTCGATCATTCTAGAGCAAAGCGACCTGGGTACACTCAATGACAGTATAAAAGACTGTTTGCGCTGTGGTAAATGTAAGCCGGTGTGCAGTACTCATGTGCCGCGCGCTAACTTACTTTATTCACCGCGCAATAAGATACTCGCCAGTGGTCTGATTATCGAAGCCTTTTTATATGAAGAGCAAACTCGGCGTGGTATTTCGATCAGACACTTTGAAGAGATGAATGATGTGGCCGATCATTGCACTGTGTGTCACCGATGCCTGGCACCTTGTCCGGTTGATATCGATTTTGGCGATGTCAGCATTCATATGCGCCGTATCCTGACAGAGCAGGGCAAGCGTAAAAGAAAAATCGGTACCACAACATCAATGGCATTTTTGAACATGCGTGATCCTGCAACCATTAATATTGCCCGCAAAGTGATGATTGACTGGGGTTTTGCTGCACAGCGTACAGCTAACTCAGCACTGGGAAAAATTCCAAAGCTGTTTAAACAACGTAGCGCACCGCCACCAACAACAGCAGGCAATGTTGGAACAGTAGAGCAGGTTGTGCATTTTGTTAATCGCAAGTTACCGTCCAAAAAATACCTGCCAACCAAACCAATGCGCTCGATCCTCGGAGTGGAAGACGCTTCGTACATACCGATACTGCGAAATCCCGCAGTGGTTGATGAGAACAGCGAGTCAGTGTTCTATTTTCCTGGCTGTGGTTCTGAGCGATTGTTTAGCAAAGTAGGGCTGGCAACGCTTGCGATGCTCTACGATGCTGGCGTGCAGACTGTTTTGCCTCCAGGGTATTTATGTTGTGGTTATCCGCAAACATCATCGGGTGACCATGAAAAAGGGCAGGAAATTACCACTGATAATCGGGTGTTGTTTCACCGGGTTGCCAATACTCTGAACTATCTTGATATCAGAACAATCGTGGTTTCCTGTGGTACCTGTATGGATCAATTATTAAAATACGAATTCGAACAGATATTCCCACAGTGCCGTCTGGTGGATATACATGAGTTACTGATAGAAAAAGGCTATAGCACTGACGGAGTCAGTGGTGTTCAGTACCTGTATCACGACCCTTGCCACAGTCCGATGAAAACGCACAATCCGCTGCAGGTGAGCCGCACACTGGTCGGTGAGAATGTCACTCTGTCCGATCGCTGTTGTGGAGAAGCCGGTACCTTTGCTGTGTCGCGACCGGACGTCGCTAATCAGGTACGTTTTCGTAAATCTGAGGAATTACAAAAGGGAATTGTCTCGTTAACAGGTAATGCCAGGGTGAGCAACGGTAATGTGAAGCTGCTGACGTCTTGTCCCGCATGTGTGCAGGGACTATCGCGCTATGAAGATGAAACCGGCGTGGAAACAGACTACATTGTTGTTGAAGTGGCAAAACAGGTTCTGGGTGAAGACTGGATTGACGGATTCATCGAACGTGCAAAACATGGTGGTGTTGAGAAAGTATTGTTGTAAATAGCTCTCGGATGCCAGATTAGAGCACTGAGAACCCGATTCACAGTAACCAGCCTGGAGACATATTCTGCCAGGCTATCCTGAAATTCGACATGAGATTACCCAGCAATCCAAGTCAGCTCTCGCCATCGTCACAGTGAATTATCAGTATCGGTAATAACACCCGTACCGACGTAATGCGGTGAATTTATGCGTAAGTGATATGCTGCAATGATTGACTGTAGATGAACTCTTGAAGTACAACTGGTTCATACACAAATATTTGATGAAATGAGGTTCGCGCTCAGCCGGGGCAACTGTAGTTTTTTAGCGGCAATATGAAAGTCGTAACGGCCGAACTCGGGATACGCTTCAGTCAGCGGACCGCTGAGAAAAATTAACTTTCTCGGCCGTTTTTATTGTCAACTGGAAGACCTGATGAATGTAGAAACCAAGCTTGCTGAAAAGCCAATTTCGTTCAAAGAAGAAATTGTCACAGGACGAGAAGCCGGCTACGTCCCGGTAAATCGCAGGCGCGTTCTCTGTGTGTTTCCGGTCTACAGCAAGTCCTTCGGTACTTTGCACCATGCCTACCCGATGATGCGTCGCGTGCGTGCTTTTATGCCTCCCCAGGGCATACTTGTGGTAGCTGCCTATTTACCAAAGGTATGGGACATACGCTTTGTCGATGAGAATATTGCCTCGGTCACTGATGCAGATTTACAGTGGGCCGAGGTGGTGATTGTCAGCGGTATGCATATTCAGCGTTCCGACATAAACCGCATCAATGATCTTGCGCATGCTGCGGGCAAAGTCACCGTGGTGGGCGGGCCTTCCGTGTCGGGTTGTCCGGAGTACTATCCCGATTTCGATATCCTGCATGTGGGTGAACTTGGTGATGCCACTGACGCGCTAATTCAACATCTCGATACGTCCGTCGAACGCCCTCAGAAACAGATGCGGTTTACCACTAATGAGCGATTGCCGTTAGAGGAATTTCCGCTGCCTGCATATGAGTTACTAAACCTGGATCAGCACTTTATTGCCAGTGTGCAGTTTTCCAGTGGCTGCCCGTATCGCTGCGAGTTTTGCGATATACCGGAGCTCTATGGCAGAAACCCCAGATTGAAAAGCCCCAAACAGGTTTTAGGTGAACTCGACAAAATGCTTGAGTCAGGCAATCCTGGTGCTGTCTATTTTGTTGATGATAATTTTGTTGCGAACCGGCGAGCTGCTACCGAGTTGTTACCTCACTTAGTAGAGTGGCAAAACCGCAATGGTTATCCGGTTCAGTTTGCATGTGAAGCAACATTGAATCTGGCACAGGCCCCAAAGTTATTGGAGATGATGCGAGAAGCCTATTTTTGCACAGTGTTTTGCGGCATTGAAACCCCAGAGCCGGAAGCGTTGCGGTCTATGGATAAGCAGCACAACCTAAAGACTCCAATCCTTGAATCCATCGAAATTCTGAACAGCTATGGCATGGAAGTCGTGTCGGGAATTATAATGGGGCTCGACACCGATACACCTGAAACGGGTGGTCGCATTCTCGACTTCGTGCGCGAGTCCCATATTCCAATGCTTACGATCAATCTGCTGTATGCACTACCCAGAACACCGTTGTGGCGCAGGTTAGAAGAAGAGGATCGATTGCTTGGAGAATCAGATCGCGAATCCAATGTCGAATTTCTGTTGCCGTATGAGCAAGTGGTACAAATGTGGCGCGACTGCATCACCAGGGCATACGAGCCCGAGTTTCTGTATGAAAGATTTGCTTACCAGTGCGAGCATACCTACCCGAACAGAATCACCCCTCCCAATAGTCGGGCTCGTCTGTCCTTTTCAAATATTCGCAAAGGGCTGAGCATCCTTTCAAACGTTCTGGTGCGTATCGGAATGTTCGGAGACTATCGCGCTACCTTTTGGCGCATGGCAAAGCCGGCGCTGAAATCGGGAAATATAGAAACACTAATACACATTGGCCTGGTGGCGCACCACCTGATTAAATTTGCCCGGGAATGTGGTGAAGGAGACGAGTCAGCATCATTTTACTCACAAAAAATAAGGCAGAAAGCAGACGCTTAGTTTGCTAACCCTGAAGGCATCTATAACACTGACTGATTGGGTGGGTCAGTTTTTGTGACAAGAGTGTCGGGCTTAAGTCTTGCGAACTCACTATTGTGCGTCTCTAACACATCGATCAAGCGGTTCTCTGTCAACTTAACTCGCACCATATCTGCAACGAGTTCCGGTTCCGGAATATTGCACAACTCAGCGGGTTTGCTGTTGTTGTGAATGCGAACATCGAACACTCAGTCTTGCAACTACGAGCTGCGACGTTATTACCTCAGTAAATCTCAAGTGTTATACGCTAACCGGGAACCGGTGTCGAAAACACAAATACTTTACTGCCAACTTCTCACAGCTATCGACGTCTAAAGCAGGAGGTATCAAGAGGGTTGAACTGTTACGATATCGCACTTTCCAGCTACAGGAGATTCCATGAGCTTTTTTGAAGTTGTTCAACCGGAATTCGAAACTTTTATTTTAGGCAACGCACCAGTAAAGAAAATAGCTGAGGGCTTTGACTGGGTTGAGGGACCGGTTTGGTTTGGCGATGCAAATTGCCTGTTGTTTTCAGACATCCCCAATAATCGCATAATGCGATGGTCGCCAAAGTATGGCATCAGTGTTTATCGTGAACCCGCTGATTTTTCTAACGGCCACACCCGAGACAGACAGGGTCGACTGATATCGTGCCAGCACGGGACTCGCAGCGTCACCAGAACGGAACTGGATGGCTCAGTCACTGTGCTTGCAGACTCGTACGACGGTAAAAAATTGAATTCACCCAACGATGTCGTTGTTAAGTCAGACGACAGTATTTGGTTTACCGATCCTCACTACGGCATCATGAGTAACTACGAGGGTTACAAAGCAGAGCAGGAGATACCTTGTTACGTCTATCGGCTGGATCCGGCTACGGGTGCGCTGGAGGCTGTGATCACCGATATGAATTGCCCGAATGGTCTGGCATTCTCACCAAATGAAGACCAGCTCTATGTGGCAGATACCGGGCGCGTGTCTGGCGATGACCCCCAGCACATTCGCGTGTACAAAGTTGCCAGCAACAAGGTGTCTGACGGTTGTGTTTTCCACACAATTAACCCGGGTTGTGCAGATGGATTTCGCCTGGATACGGATGGCAATCTTTGGTCTTCAGCAGCTGATGGTGTGCACTGTATGTCTCCGGACGGCGTGCTGCTGGGTAAAATTCTGGTGCCCGAATTAGTATCCAACATATGCTTTGGCGGGCGCGAGAAGCACCAATTGTTTATTACCGCAACTACCAGCGTTTATATGATTTCTCTAAACCGTAAAGGCTGTGTTCTCCCTTAGCTATTAAGGCCTTGTTGTGTGTTAAGCGAGCCAGCATTAATGAGAAATATGTTTTATGCGTATGTCATGTTGTTTGATTCTGTCTCAAACATTAAGTTACCGGTAACGCTATTTCAAGAAAAATTAGTTTTATAGGAGTTTGCCTGCTTCGCTCCATTGTTCTGATGATGCAATCGGCGGCAATGGGAGATAGTCCAATCTTTGATCCTGCTAACATTTGATTAAACAGGATGCCTTATTTAAGAGCCATACACGTTAGCCAGCCTCTGCTAATAATCAAGGCCAACATAATTTTCCGCAATCATTTGCTGAGCAGCCATCGATGACACGATGTATTCAAACTCGGCACGCTGCATTCTTTTTTCAAACGCCGAGTGCTCGGGAAACTGGTGCATTAATGTGGTCAGGTACCAGCTAAAGCGTTCCACCTTCCAGACACGGGCCAGTGCGTCATTTGCATAGCAATGTAACAGAGTGTCGTCACCTTTAGCCCAGGCTGTCATTGCCCGCGCCAGTCGGCGGACATCTGCTACTGCGAGGTTAAGACCCTTGGCACCGGTAGGTGGCACAATATGGGCTGCATCTCCGGCTAAAAATAACTTTCCATAACGCATGTTCTCTGCAACATATGAGCGCAGTGGTGCAATGGATACTTCCAGCGGATCACCGGTGATAACACTGTCACCCAGTTGTCCTAAGCGGTTTTTAAATTCCGGCCAGAAGCGTGACATCGGCCAGTCCTCGACTGTTTCACCTGGTGAGGACTGCACATAATATCGTGAGCGCGTATCGGACCGCATCGAAGCCAGTGCGAATCCGTCTTTATGATTGGCATAAATTACGTGATGAGATATAGGTGGTTTGTCCACTAACACACCCATCCAGCCAAACGGGTAATTGCGTGCGAATTCCTGCAGTTCCTTTTTTGGAATAGATTGTCGGGACACACCCAGATAGCCATCGCAGCCTGCAACAAGCTTTGCGGTAATCTCTATTTTTTCCTCACCTGGTGTAGTAAATACAGCGCGCGGAGAGTCGCTTTGCAGATCGCGTAATTCGGTGCTCGGGCAGTCCCAGTAAATAACTTGCTCGCGCGCTTCGCAGGCATCTATTAAATCTGCAGTAATTTCAGTTTGCCCGTAAACCGTAACATGGTGGCCTGTGATCTCTTTGATTGGTATTTCAAATTGCTCGCCGTCAAAGCTTAAAATGACACCATCGTGATCAACTCGTTCTGTCTCGAGCCTGCTGGCGCAATCTGCTTCATGCATTGCCTCGACAGTACCACGCTCCAGTACCCCGGCACGTATTCGCGACAACACTCGTGCTTTGGTGGTTCGCTCTATAATGATTGAACGGATACCGCTCTGGTGCAGCAACTGGCTCAGTAATAACCCTGCCGGTCCTGCGCCAATAATCAGAACGTCGACCTGTTCTGTTTTCATGAAGCGTTGTTTACCAGCGCCAGTTGCGGAGACTGCTCTCGCGAACGAATTGCTGCGCGAACGTTTTCATGTGCCAGTCGGGCGTGTTCTGTCATCAGGGAAAAACTGCGCGCGCCTTCCCGATGGCTAAGTGCCGATACCATCTGATGATGGTGCTCCTGACCAATCGTCAGGGATGCACGAAAACGTCTGGTATCGTTTTTTGCAGTTGGGAACGCAGACGGTCCTGCGAACGGCAATCGGTAAGAGCGCTCTATTTCTGCAATTAATATATCGCTGTTACAAAGATGGGTAATCTGTCTGTGGAAATCGAGATTGAGTTGATCGTAATCGGCGACGTTGCCATCAGCAATTACCTGATCGAGGTCAGCAAGCAAAATTTTCAGATTTTCAATACTTGACTCGCTTACTCCTTTTTCCGCCGCCTTTTGCAGTGCCGCACCCTCAAGGATACCGCGCAGATCAATAGCGTCGAATACCTCATCAAGTTTAAAACTCCTGACGGTAAAACCAGACTTGTCTCTGATCAGCAGGCCTTCGCCTTCGAGTTTGATCAGCGCTTCACCAATGGGTGTACGAGAGATGCCCATCTCGCCTGCCAAATGACTCGCCCTGAGCTTGGTGCCTCCCACCAACTCTCCGGACACGAGACGGCTGCGTAACTGATACAGGGCTTGTTTCCACTGGAGCGTGCTCATAAGGTACACATTTGCATGAATAGTTGTCTTTTTGCAAGTGTTAAACGGAAATCGGTTAAAAATTGCATGCATTTTTTAATTCTGCGATCATATCGGCTATACCGCTTTGGGGATTGGAACCAGTGGCTAAGAAAAAGATCTACGACGATATACCCGGCACTATTGTGTTCGACAGCGATCAGGCCACGCGCGGTTATCATCTCAATCAGTTTTGCATCAGTTTACGCCTGGCACCCAATCGCGAGGCATTCAAAGCAGATCCGGAAAGCTACATCGACAAGTACCCAATGACAAAGGATCAACGCAGCGCTGCTTTAAATCAGCAATGGAATCAGCTGTTGGAACTTGGCGGCAATATCTATTACACATCTAAACTTGCAGCGTTTCACGGGATCAATTTTCAAGAGCTGGCTGGTCTCATGACCGGGCTTGGTTCCACCGATTATCGTGCAATGATGGTCGCCGGGGGCCGCTCCATTGAAGGCAATCGATTTAAAGATGAGTGGGAGGACAAATAATCGCTTCTATTTCATCCGGGGTTGCCTGTTCTCATGTACCTGCTCTGGGTGTGGCAGCAGATCAGGGTCTGACTGGAGATGATTATTACGGCCCCATATTTAAGGGCTTCGAGTATTCACGTGAATGGATGAAACGTGAAAAACCTGATGTTATTTTTCTGGTGTACAACGATCACTGCACCGTGTTTGATGCCAGACTGATCCCCACTTTCGCACTTGGTTGTGCAGCTGAATATGCACCGGCTGATGAAGGCTGGGGGCCACGGCCTGTACCGGTAGTAAAAGGGCATCAGGCAATGTCTGCGCACATTGCACAATCACTGATTCTCGATTCATTTGATATTACTATTATCAATGAAATGGAAGTTGATCACGGGTTAACTGTACCGTTAACCATGTTGCACGGACAGCCAGATGAATGGCCATGCCCTGTGGTACCGCTGGCAGTCAATGTTGTTCAATACCCGGCACCACTCGGTAGCCGTTGTTATGCTTTAGGTAAAGCCATTCGCAAAGCAATTGAGAGCTACCCGGAAGATCTTAAAGTCTGTGTGTTCGGCACCGGCGGCATGAGTCATCAGTTACAACATCAGCGTGCGGGTTTAATCAATGCTGAATGGGACGACAACTTTATGAATCTGCTGGTTAACGACCCGCAGGCTGCTGCCGGTATTGAGCATATCGAATACCTAAGAGAGGCAGGTTCCGAAGGAATAGAACTGGTCATGTGGCACGTGATGCGTGGTGCACTTAATGAAAAAGTGGAAGAGGTATATCGCTTCTATCATGTACCTGCATCAAACACAGCTGTTGGACATTTAATTCTGGAGAATCGCTGACATGGTAAAAATAGGCGTGGCAGGTGCGTACGGTGCCTTTGGTTTAAAACATCTTGATGCGCTGGCCTGTATTGAAGATGCCAGTGTAACGACTATTTTCGGTCCGAACAAAAGCAAGATTGAAGGATTGGCGTCTGAGCGAAAAATTGCCACAGCCTGTACCAGCTTTGAAGAATTTCTGGATCAGGATATCGATGCCGTGATTCTGTCAACACCTACGCAACTGCACGCGCAGCAATCAGTTGCTGCGATGCAGGCGGGTAAACATACGTTTGCAGAAATTCCAATGGCAGACAGTCTGGCCGATGCTGAAACCATGCATGCAGCCCAGGTTAAAACGGGTGTTGTTGGTATGGTTGGGCACGTGAGGCGTTTTAACCCTTCACACCAGTGGGTCAGGCAACGCATTGATGCAGGGGAGTTTAATATTCAGCAGATGGACGCACAGACTTATTTTTTCCGCCGCACCAACACAAATGCCAAAGGTGAACCACGCTCCTGGACAGATCATCTTTTGTGGCACCATGCATGTCACACGATAGATTTATTTATGTATCAAACAGGTGAAATACCGAGTGAAGTAATGGGATTACAGGGGCCGGCACACCCGGAGCTGGGTATCGCGATGGATATGACCATCGGGTTAAAAACTCCGTCAGGTAAGCTTTGCACGCTATCACTATCGTTCAACAATGATGGTCCGTTTGGTAGTTTTTTTCGCTACATTGGTGACAGTGGCACTTACCTCGCACGTTACGATGACCTGTTCGACGGCACGGAAAACCCGATCGATCTTAGTAAGGTTGCCGTATCCAGCAATGGTATTGAATTGATAGATCGGGAGTTTATCTCAGCTATTCAGGATGGCAGAGAACCTAACTCGAGCTTTGCACAGGGTTTGGGCGCGATGCAGGTAATGCAGAAGTTGGAAGATCAGATGGGCATTCTAAAAGTATAGAGTCGCGGCAGCCAATATTGACTCGGTGGTTTAAGGTTGATCGGGTGTTTTAAGTTAAAGTAAAACGAATTTAAGGATCTGTTTCGATGGCAAAAGTTGTGACTGATATTCGTCGTGCAGATACAGCAGCAATTGCAGGCCTGAAAGGAATTGGAGTGGCTACGGTACATGAAGCTCAGGGTCGCTGCGGCTTGATGAATCCGGAAGTGCGACCGATATTCCCTGGTGCGATGATCGCAGGGCCCGCTGTTACTGTCAGCATTCCCCCGTGTGACAACTGGATGATTCATGTAGCGGTAGAGCAATGCCAGCCCGGAGACATACTGGTAGTTGCCCCGACGTCCTACAGTGATGCCGGTTACTTTGGTGAGTTGCTTGCCAGATCACTCGTAGCCAAAGGCGTAATCGGTTTAGTTATCGATGCAGGTTGCCGGGACATTCGAGATCTGACCAAAATGAATTTCCCGGTGTGGTCGAAAAAGGTGTTTGCTCAGGGCACCGTTAAAGAAACTATTGGCAGTGTTAACGTACCTGTTGTGTGCGCGGGTGAAATTGTTAATCCGGGTGACCTTATTGTTGCCGATGACGATGGTGTGGTGGTAGTTCCACTGGACAGTGCGACTGAAGTACAGCAACTTTCTCAGGCGCGTGAAGATAAAGAAGCAATTACCCGCAAACACCTGATGGATGGAGAACTCGGGCTGGACTACTACAATTTTCGTGAGCGTCTTGCAGAAAAGGGGCTAATCTATGTCAAACAGGAAAACGACAGCGACTAAAGTCAGACCAAAATGTCTGTCTTTTATAGCTGAAGAGATCGGTCACTGATGCAGCGAGCAATACCAGCCACTATGATGCGCGGTGGTACGTCACGTGGTCTGTACTTTAACGCGTCTGATTTGCCAGTGGATACTGCCACACGTGATCGGGTGCTGTTATCAGTAATGGGTTCACCGGACATGCGGCAAATTGACGGTGTAGGTGGAGCTCATCCACTGACCAGCAAGGTGGCAGTTCTATCAGAATCAACTCACCCGGACGCCGATGTCGATTATCTTTTTCTGCAGGTAGCGGTAGACAAGGCTGAAGTAAGTGACGTACAGAACTGCGGTAACATACTGGCAGGTGTCGGACCCTGGGCTATAGAGCAGGGAATTGTACCTGCGACAGAAGGCACCACAGATGTGCGCATTCACATGGTTAATTCATCAGCATTGTCTGTTGCCACGGTTAGCACGCCAAACAAGGTTGTGGCCTATCATGGAGACGCACATATCGACGGTGTACCCGGTACTGCTGCACCGGTAGCGCTTAATTTTCTTGATGTGGCAGGTTCCAGTTGCGGCGCATTACTGGCCACAGGCAATGTAGTAGATATTGTTAACGGCATTGAAATGACCTGCATCGACAACGGTATGCCCGTTGTCGTGATGCGAGCAACCGACTTTGGAAAAACCGGCTACGAAACACCGCAGCAACTGGAATCTGATACAACGCTTAAAACCCGTATCGAGGAGATTCGCACAGAGATAGCTAAACGGATGAACCTGGGAGACGTAAGTAATAAAACGGTACCCAAAATGTGTTTGATTGCACCACCCGTAAATAGCGGTGCGGTTTGCACCAGGAATTTCATTCCGCATCGGGTGCATGAGGCCATTGGTGTTTTGGGGGCTGTAAGCGTTGCCACAGCCTGTCTTTTACCCGGGTCAGTTTCAGAGGGTATTGCAGTAATTGAAAATACTGATCAAAACGGTTCCGGGAAAAAAAATATAGTCGTTGAGCATCCGACCGGTTCGTTCACCATTGCCATGGTGGTAGATCACACTGGAAATACACCGGAAGTTAAGCAGGCAGCACTTTTACGGACTTGTCGGAAGTTGTTTGCCGGCGAAGTTTATATCGCTGCCAGTGAATGGCCGGTGTCAGATAATTATGCAGACCATACAGCGAGCCAGATATGATAATTGATTGTCACGGCCACTACACCACAGCCCCGGAACCGCACCAGAAGTATCGCCAGTTACAGCAGGCTCAACTGGAAGATGCAACGCTGCCGGACCCTGAATATGGTGTTATCTCTGATGACCAGATAAGAGAATCGATTGAACAGAATCAGCTGCGGCTGCAAAAGGAGCGCGGTGCTGACCTGACCCTGTTCTCACCGCGCGCATCGGCCATGGGTCACCATATAGGCGGCGAGAATACCAGCGTTGACTGGAGTCGTGCGTGCAATAACTTAATAAAACGAGTTACCGATCTTTACCCCGAGAATTTTGCACCTGTCTGTCAGTTACCACAGTCAGAGGGCGTAAACCTTAACAGTTCCATTGCGGAGCTAGAGCGCTGTGTCAATGAGCTTGGGTTTGTCGGGTGTAATTTAAATCCGGACCCGTCAGGTGGCCACTGGACTTCAAAACCTCTGACAGACAAGTTCTGGTATCCAATGTTTGAAAAGATGATTGAGCTGGATGTGCCAGCCATGATTCATGTCTCGGCTTCCTGCAACCCGAATTTTCACGCCACTGGTGCACACTACATTAATGCAGATACCACAGCGTTTATGCAGTTCATACAGGGTGATCTGTTTAAGGACTTCCCGACTATCCGTTTTATTATTCCTCATGGCGGCGGTGCGGTACCGTATCACTGGGGGCGTTACCGCGGCCTTGCCGATATGCTTAAAAAGCCGCTGTTGAGCGACCATGTCATGAATAACGTCTACTTTGATACCTGTGTCTACCATCAGCCGGGCATTGATTTACTGTTTAATGTAATCCCTGTGAAAAATATATTGTTCGGTTCTGAAATGGTGGGTGCCGTACGTGGAATTGACCCTGAAACCGGACAGTATTTTGATGATACAAAGCGCTACATAGATAATCTCGATATAAGCGATGCTGAAAAGCAGGACGTATTTGAAGGCAATGTACGCCGTGTATTCCCGCGTCTGGATGCGCTGCTGAAAAACCAGGGAAAATAATCGAACAAGCAATATGAGTATTTCAGTTGAGTAGCTTCACAATGGATCCTGACTGGCTGGTGTATCACCCGAACCCGTCTGTGCCAAAATTCCGGTTACCCGTTGGTGCGGTTGATGCCCATTGTCATGTTTTTGGGCCAGGCAATGAATTCCCGTTTGCCGAAGAGCGAAAATACACACCCTGTGATGCCGGTAAAAATGAGTTGTGGGCATTGCGTGATCATTTGGGCTTTAGTCGCAATGTCATAGTGCAGGCAACCTGTCATGGTGCTGACAACAGTGCAATGACAGATGCATTATTGCACTCCGATGGGCTGGCTCGAGGTGTGGCTACTGTGAGAGCAACGATCACAGACGAAGAGCTGCAGTCTTTGCACGATGCGGGAGTACGCGGTGTACGCTTTAACTTTGTGAAGCGATTGGTCAATGTTACCCCCGAGGATCAATTGCGTTCTATTGCGTCGAGAATTGCACCATTGGGTTGGCATCTGGTGATTTATTTTGAAGCACCTGACCTCGATGAATACAGAGATTTTTTTACCTCACTACCGGCCCCCGTGGTGTTTGATCACATGGG
Organism: uncultured Granulosicoccaceae bacterium; assembly: GCA_964388065.1. GTDB lineage: Bacteria > Pseudomonadota > Gammaproteobacteria > Granulosicoccales > Granulosicoccaceae. Next base: position 5,647 of record CAYLZS010000171.1, on the reverse strand, counting down.
GCGTCCTGACGTGACGCAGTCAGTCAGCAGTGAACAGTTCCGGAAATTTGTAAATATGATGCGCTCGAACGAGACTCTGTTGACCAAAGTAACGTGTCCGGAGCGCTTATCAGCCAGTGGTCCGCCCACCTATGATGACTTTGTACCGTTTGCCAGGTATCTGGTAGAGGAGTTTCCTGATCGGGTTATCTGGGGTACTGACTGGCCACACCCGAATCTTAAAAGTCATATGCCGGATGACGGACACCTGGTAGATATTATTCCAAAGATCGCTGTTAGCGCGGCACTGCAACAGAAGCTATTGGTTGACAATCCAATGCGTCTTTACTGGCCTTAAAAGCTGGCCGTAACGAATGGTTTAGTACTCCGGAAAAGCAAACGAGGGAACATTACAGGAATGTTCCCTCGTTCTTATGACATCAGAAATTGCTGATCCGATGTCACCAGCCTGCCAAACGCAAGGTTTGACGTTGCTGGGATTTAGCTTTTAGCCGCGCAAGGGTTGCATGGGTTGCAAGGGCTGCACGGGTTGCAAGGCCAGGGGTTAGACGCGCTTGGGTTGCAAGGGTTGCAAGCACCGCATGGGTTGCAAGCACCACAAGGGTTACATGCGCCACAAGGGTTACAGGGGTTACAAGCTTTGGCAGCGCAAGGATTGCATGGGTTGCAAGGATTACATGCTTTAGCAGCGCATGGGTTGCACGGATTGCATGGGTTGCAAGGATTGCATGCTTTAGCAGCGCAAGGATTGCACGGATTGCATGGGTTACAAGGATTGCATGGGTTAACAGCAGCAACGGCTTTTTTAGCCGGCTCAGTTACACCATCAACCAGTGATTTGCTTTGACAACCAGCCAGTGCAAGGCCGGTAGCAGCAACGCCCAACATGACAGCCTTGTGCAAAGGGTGGCGCCGGTTCAGGTGCTTTGGTAATTGACTCATTTAGTTTCTCCTAAAGTGGGCGCAAGCCCTTGTATTCATTAGTATTAAAAAAAAGCAGTATAGCTTAGGTTTCTGCCGGTTAAAAAGAGGTATCGCCAAATTGCGAAACTTCGACGCCAATTCTACCAAAACAAACGTCAATGGGTTGGGTCTTAAGTGGTAGATTCCCAAAAACTGGCAAAGTTGCAAGCTAAAAGTAAAAAAATTACAACAAAACCGCGGTAAATCTTATCTTAAGCAGAAGAAAAAGCGTTTAACTGGTTCTTGTTTCTATTTGTTAATCATTTAAACATCGATCTGATTCCTTACGGGGTCTTTTAAGAGGGAGTTGTTCTATCGGACCGACGATCCGCCACTCGAAGCAAATTAAGTAGAACATCATTGGTAATTCAGACATCGCGAGCTCGATATTCTTGCTTTATCTGCCGGCATTAATTGAAGGCGGCATTAATTGACAGGCATTGTGCGGGAGCATCTGGCGGGGCCGGAAAGAACACCTGCTTGCGGAGGTGTCGATCATCTGGTTCAGGGGTTTTAAGGCAGTCTGGTGCGAATAGTTATACAGTCAGAAATCACAGAGTTGTTAAGTATCGCCCCGGGTGGAGAATCACATGTCAGAGAAACCAAATTTCCTGTACTTCATGGTTGATCAGCAGCGAGCTGACTGGCTTGGCTGCTATGGCCACCCGATAGTTAAAACGCCAAACATTGATGCACTGGCAGCAAAGGGTACTCGCTTTGAAGAGTTTCATGTAGCAACACCGGTCTGTATGCCCAACAGGGCAAGTTTCATGACCGGACGCATGCCATCGGTTCACGGCCTGCGCTATAACGGTTGTTATTTATCCGAGAGAGCCAATACGTTTGTCGATGTTCTCAGAGCCAGTGGATACACCACGGCAAGTATAGGTAAAAGCCACCTGCAGCCGATGACAGGAATAGATGCACGGCATGCTGGCAGTGGGTTCAATGGCCCGGTCAAAGATGCCTGGAAAACCGATAAAGGCAATTACGGCCATGAGGAGCCTGACTGCTATACAGAATCCGAATACTTCGATTTTCCAACGCCGTACTATGGATTCGATCATGTTGATATGGTTACCTCACATGGAGACAGAGCAGGTGGTCACTATAAGCAGTGGTTTAAAAATAAACACCAGAACTGGGAAGCGCTGCATGACCCTGCAAACGAGCTACCGCACAACTACGCCTGCCCGCAGGCTTATCGCACACCGATTCCGCAAGAGAGTTACCCGACAGCATTTATCCGTGATCGGGCCATAGACTATCTAACGAACAGAGATGGCAGGGATCAACCTTTTTATGCCTTTGTATCGTTCCCTGATCCGCATCATCCTTTCAATCCACCTGGTAAATACTGGGACATGTACAACCCGGAAGATTTTGAACTGCCTGTTCGATTTGAAGATCACAAAAATCCACCGCCACCGTTACTGGATGCACGTCAGTCTTTTGAAAACCAGGGTGGTCAGATAACACCACAAACCGCCTTCATGGCATCCGATCGGGAAGTGCAGGAAGCCATGGCACTGACAGCAGGCATGATCACTATGATCGACGATGCTTTGGGTGAGATTATTCAAACCCTGAAAGATACCGGTCAGTACGAGAACACAGTGATTGTCTTTAATTCAGACCATGGCGACTATCTGGGGGACTTCAACATGTTGCTGAAAGGACCGTGGGCATTAAGATCAATAAACCGGGTGCCAATGATCTGGTCTGATCCCGCGTCGCGAACGGGCAGGGTGACACAAGCCCTCGCATCGACCATAGATATTTCCGCCACCATTCTGGAGCGCGCAGGTATCGAGCCTTATTTTGGTATTCAGGGCCGGAGCTTTCTGCCATGCATTCATGGGCACGATAAACACCGCGACAATTTATTGGTTGAGTTTAATGACGGGTTTGCACGCAGTGGCTTCGAGCAAAGTGCGCGCGTACGCACTGTTGTTACCGCAGACTGGCAGATGTCTGTATATAAAGATCAGGATTGGGGGGAGCTTTATGATTACACCCGCGATCCAATGCAAACTCATAATCTGTGGGATAGCGGTCAGCACGGTGCAGTTAAAGCGGCACTTTTTGAAGAGCTGACACAACTACTGATAGGGCAAATGGATGAGAGCCCGCAATCAAGTCGGCTGGCCTGACGAGACATGCTGGTGAGAACGTGATCGAATTGTCCCCTGGTCATTCAAGCGGGCCCATTCAAATGAACAGGTCGGGGTTTATTGGTACTGCCGGCCGCAAAGTCTTCGCCGGTGTTATTGCTCGGCCGAACTAACGGATTCTTCCTCTAACATTTCCGCTGTGTCAACGAACCACTGACCGATGCTAATTAGCTGCTTGTCGAAATTCGTCAGCAGGGGTTCTTTGTACGAAGTGTAAAAATAACTTTTATTCAAAAGTTTTCGTAAATCCCTGATGTACTTTCTGCTGTCTTTCACAGGAACACTGCTCTGATGTGTTTTTGCTGTAAAGTCGATCTCTATTGTATTCCCGTTTACCTGTCTGTTGTTTGTGTAGGTGAAGTAGTCGTTTTCTACTGTGTAAGTGTAGTTTTTAAAATTCCAGCCACCAGAATCGGTTAGGCGAAGCTTGTGTTCAACGTAAATCGGATGAGGCTGGTAGAGTGGTTGATGCCGCCGTTTGTCTTTCGGCAGGGAAAAACGTTCTGTCACGGCATCGCCGTAGGCATAGAGCTGGAATTTATTCTCTGATTCATCCGATTCTTCATCATCCAGTAACCAGACGTTTTGTATTTCATAACTCTCAACCATCACCAGGATGTTTTTTCTTCTGTTATCTTTGATTTCCAGCGATTTAGAGATAGTGATGTCATCAAATCGGTTTTGGTAATAGTTGAAGTAGTCTTCTTTAAGACCTTCGATACTGCTTTGCTCGATTGTGTGCCGCATATATTCGGCGGAATGATCACGAAAGGTGCTGGTTATAGTCAGAGTGGACGGTGTGTTTTCCCAGTTTTCTTTTAAGTTGTACTCCTCCAGTACAGACTTACTCGCTATGGCAGGATTCGGCCGCTGGTATTGTACCAGGCCGCGCTCTTGCTGTGCTGGTATGAGCGCATGGTGATAATAACCTTGCGCCAATACGTCCAAACCGATTCCCTGCAGGGATCTGGTCGGGTCTATCCAGTAACTATTACCCTGATAATCCGGAATGTGAACTATCATGTGGTCGAATGTTGTTGGCGTGGGCAGGTAGCGAGATATTACTTCACCTGCTCTGGTATCAACCAAAACCGGATGTGCTTCGACTCCAATTTCGTCAAGTAACGCAGTCAGCAAAACAGACTTGTCTTTACAGTCACCAAATCTGCGTAACAGGATTTCATGCGGCTGATCCGGTACCCAGCCACCAATACCTGAGTTAATGCCGGTGTATCGAATGCTGTCCTGCACAAACTGTATAGCCGCCGCTATTTGTTCAGCCTGAGTACTCCATTTGTTTTTTATTTCATTGGCTTTTTCAACAACAAGCTCATGGTTTTCTGCGGCAGGTTGGAAGACTGGTTGTAGCCACGCAGAGACATCGGACCAGCTTTCAAACTCGCTGTACTGCACCAGTGTTCGTGCAATATGCACGTAGGGTACGTTTGATTGATACGCCTGGCCCGGCACTTTATGGAGATCCCAGGTTTGTTGTGTATAGCCTGCAGTGTGGGTAACAACCGGTTCTGCGTCGCCCGCAAAAACACGTGTTTTAACTGATTTGCTTTGCGGGTAGTTAATACTGAAATAGTAGTTTCCGACAGGGACACCTGCCTGCAGGTAGTTCCATCCAAATACTTTTGATTCGAATACGGGATTTCTGCCGTGTTTGGTGTAACTAACTTCTATTCTGTCATTGACTCTTTGATCATCCAGTAACAGATGCAGGGATTGAAGACCGTTATAGAGATTACTGTCGAGATCCGTTTCTCTTTGCAGTAGCTGGATTCGGTCCGGATCCAGCATATTGATAGTTTGATCTCCGCGATGCACAAGTACTTTGTGAAGCTGAACTGTTTCGAACGCCGGATCGAAATCGATCATCAGGTACCCGCCATCATCAAGACCCGAGCCGTTGGTGATGGTGTACATGTATCGCAGGTAGGAGGCATAGTCCTGATGGTTGTTGCCAAAGCGATGCTGGCGTTCAGACAGGTGGTAGTACTTGCCACCTTTTACGTTTCTGACTGCGGGATCACCTTCGGCCTGGCTTCCCCAGGAGGGTTCTGGCGTAATTGACCAAAGTTCATCGTGCTGGGCCGCAGTAGCGATGCCTGATGAGAACAACATCATCAGTACACACAACATTTGCCATACTCTTAAGTACGGACGAATGAGCCTGTGCATGTACTTCTCCATTTTCATACTGCTTCCGACGGACAAAAAGCTAAGCACAGGGTATCGGACAATGTCACATTTTCTTAAATTCTGCTGTGCAGGGATTTGATTCGCCCTCGAACAAATACCGGTTTTGAGTGTCGTGGTTGCATGCATTTCGGGTAGATTTTGGTCATAGAGACCAAATCATTTAACATAAATATGTATACCCGCAATTATAGCGGGAAACAGTAAGCGGGTCAGTGGCACTCGCGAACCGGGCAGCTGATTAAGTGCTTTTTAGTAAACTCCAGCAGGCATTCCTTAAGGGGTTCGGCAACCAGTCCGCAATC
>CAYLZS010000170.1:0-4884 GCA_964388065.1 uncultured Granulosicoccaceae bacterium | reverse complement strand
GCGTGCAGAACTCAAGCACATGCAGCAGTCGATGGGCATCACAACAATCTACGTAACACATGATCAAATTGAGGCCATGACACTGGCCCATCGTGTTGCCATTCTTGAAAAAGGCGTATTGCAGCAACTGGCAACACCTGCACAAATTTACAATGATCCGGAAAACCTCTTCGTTGCTCAGTTTATCGGGTCACCACCGATGAACGTCGTTCACGGCAGTTTTGAAGGTAATGAATTTATCACTGAAGGCGTTCGTATCAGGACAACAGTGCAGGGCCGTGTCGAAAACGCAGTTATGGGCATACGACCTGAAGATTGTGCAGTAGCCGCACCCGCAGAAGGTACACTGAGCGGAAAGATATACACCAACGAACTTATTGGTGATCACACACTGGTCACAGTTGATTGGGGTGGTGATCAGATATCGGTAAAAGCCTCAAAAGACTTCGACGGTCAACAAGGTGACGAAATCGGTTTGGTTATCCCAAGCGACAGACTTTTCATCTTTGACGAAAGCACCGGAATGCGGGTGCGCTAACTCAAACGTTCACATGTAGTGGGCGGTTTCGAACAACGATGACACTGATGCGGTGGCACGAGATCTTGGCGACATTCATTGGTGGCGAGATTGGTGCGGGTGTTCTCGCATCCGGTTCGAACAACACTGAAATAACAGCTAATTCCAGTGGCGAACGTATTGCGGGTTTGCAGCAGAGGTTAATTGAGCAGGGGTATCTGCCCAATGATTTTCAGATAGGTGAATTTGATCAAGCGACTGCAGCAGCTGTTAATAATTTTCAGCAAGATCAGATCAACGCGTTGTGTGCTTTTGAACAACAGCCATCTCTTGATCGACCAGCAGTCATAGCTGATACCGAAGGCAACTACCGGGGCAGTCGGTTGACTCGTGGCGCTGAGTTCTAAGTCGACGTGCGTGATAACGCAGCTTCGAAGTTCCGCCGCTATCAAAGGTGCAAAAGGAGACTGGAAGCAGGCTTTGGTACTACACTACAGTCTTGTGCTGGGCTCGCTGTATTTGCTTTGCTATTCGCCTGCTGCCTTTTTAAAGCGGTTTTGATTACCCTGATCAATCAGCCCTTCAACTGCATCGGCATACACTGGTTTTGAAAAGTAATAACCCTGCACCTGATCGCAGTTCCAGTTTTTCAGCATTTGTAGCTGTGCCTGTTCTTCAACTCCTTCTGCAAGCACCGACACACCCAGCTTCTGCCCCAGGTCGACTACTGAGCGGGTAATGTCAGCCGCTTTAGAATCGGCACTCAGGTGTTGAATGAAGGATCTGTCGATTTTTAGCTTCGAGATTGGCAACTGATTGAGATATCGAAGCGATGTCTGACCGGTGCCAAAATCATCAACGGCAATTGCCACGCCGATGTCTTTGAGACTCTGCAGTATGTCTTTCACTTTTTCGAAATCACTAACCAGTACGTCCTCTGTGATTTCCAATTCCAGCCGTTCTGGTGCTAATTCTGTTTGTTGTAGAATGGTTCTTACCAGATCGGCGAAATCGGTTCCGCGTAACTGATCAGGAGAGACATTCACAGCTATCGACGGAGCTTGCCCCGTTTCGTTTGTCCAGCGGGCTGCGAATGTGCATGCCTCGCGCAACACCCACTCGCCAATTTCGTCCATTAAATGCAATTGTTCTGCAAGGAATATAAAATCGTGTGGTGGTATATCACCATGCACCGGGTGGGCCCAGCGTATCAACGCTTCAAAGCCAAGCAGTTCTTCGGTCCTGGTGTTAATTAATGGCTGATACATCAGGTAAAACTGGGTTTCGTCAATGGCTGTTCGCAAATCGAGTTCCAGTGCAAATATTCGCTGTGCTTCTGCGTCCATCTCCGGCTCGAATGCAACCACTCTCGATTTACCCTGAGCTTTTGCTGCGTAAAGTGCCAGATCTGCAAGCCGTGCGAGTTGCTCAGTGCAGGAGCTGTGCTGAGGATGAAACGCTATGCCAATACTGGCACCGACATTGACCGTATTGGTATCAATACTATGTGGCTGACTAATCTCATCTATTAAGCGGTTACAGATTTCTTCGGCCTCAGCCTGAGCTTGTTTCGGGTCGAAACCAGTCAACACCATTACGAACTCATCGCCGCCGGTGCGAAAGACCAGATCTTCTTTTCTACTGGTACGAACTATTCTTTTGGCTACAGCTTTCAACAGATTATCACCAGCGTTATGACCGAAGTTATCGTTGACTGCTTTGAACCCGTCGAGATCAATACCTGCAATGACAACGCTCAGACCAGTTATATCAGCGGCTTTAAGAACTTGTGGCAGCTTGTTATTTAAAGCCCGTCGATTCATCATGCCGGTAAGGTCATCATGCATGGACAAAAACGTCGCGCGGTTTTCAGCAACCTTTCGCAGTGTTATATCTGTAATTGTTCCACGATAGCCACATAATTCTTCTTGCAAGTTGTAATAAGGTACACCGCGCACTTCAACTACCAGGGGATTTTCCTTATCGTCAGTTTGAAGCTTGGCTTCGAATGCCCCTGTAGCACTACGCTCCGCGATGCTTTTTCTTACTACAGAACCTTCATGTGGCTCAATATCAAGTACTTCCAGCAGCGGCTGGCCGATAACATCCGGGCTGCTGTTGCGCTTGGTATTGGCGTTAAAATAAGTAATGTTAAGGTTGTTGTCTGTTTCCCAAAGCCAGTTGGACGCAGTTTCCGCGAAATTGTGGAATCGCTTTTCTGACAGGCGAATTTCTGACTGTGTTTGCTCGTGCTTTTGTAACAGCTGGTTCATTGATGCTGCTAAATCCGAATGCTCATCGTTACTCGCAACATCCAGTGGTGCCGCAAAGCTTATGTTGCTTTGAATTTGTGAATCCAATGCTTTTTTAAGTTGCGCTGCACCTACTAACTCTCCGTGCTCAGTGTAGTTGAGTCCAAGTTCCTCATCTTCCACGCTAACGCGCAACGGGATAAAGTAGCTGATCAGCTTTAGCGTCATCCATGTAGTGAGAACTACCATGCTAAATATTAAAAGCACACCGCCAAGTTGCACCCCGAACTGAAGCAAGCGTGATCCTGTCGGCAGCGTAGACACCGGACCGACAAAAGCTACCGCCAATGTTCCGAATGCACCTGCAATTCCGTGGGTAGATACAATGTCAACCGGATCATCGAGTTTGAATTTATTTAAAATCACCTCACCGCTGTAAGTAGCCAGCAGCCCGCCGAATGTACCGACAACAATTGCTTCAAGTGTTGACATCTGCAGCACACCTGCTGTGATGGCTACCAAACTACCGATCAGGCCGTTACAGATTCTAGTAGGGTTAAATATACCTTTATCAATCCATGCGCCAAGGATCATACCGGCTATTGCGCCAAAAGCTGCGGCAGACAAGGTGCTGATTAAAACTCGTTGCAATGCAGGATCAGAAGGTGACAGAGAACCTCCGTTAAAACCAAGCCAGCAGAACAATAACAACAGTACGCCAACCAGTGACAATACTGAATTGTGGCTTGGAAGAGGTTTAATGTTGCCCTTGTTGTCAAACCGACCAGCTCGTGCGCCGATCATAACAATTGCGGTTAATCCGGCCCAGCCACCGACACCATGCACAACAGTCGAACCGGCAAAATCAACAAACCCCTGCTGGCTCAGCCACGATGTCACCCGCGAGTTGAACATATCTCCCCAGATTAATCGTCCTGCTAATGGGTAGATAAAACCCGAGATTGCAACGGTCAGTGCAAGGTAGGCTTTGAATGTCATTCGCTCCGCAACTGCACCGGAAATAATGCTTGCGGCCGCAGCACAAAATGCTAACTGATAGACAAATTCCATTGGCGAGGGTGTGCGATCAATGGCTTGCTGTGCCTCGGTTAGAGGCGGATAAGCCCCGTACATAAGGAAAAAGCCGAAACTGGTAAAACATACCCATGACACTGCAAGATCACTGGCGTTTTTCTGCGCAACATTAATAGAGTTTTTTGAGCGCACACGACCGCCTTCCAACAACAGGAAGCCCGCTTGCATCAACAAAACCAGAAAGGTGGCGAAAGTAAGCCAGAGTGTGTCTACTGCATCTATCATCAACAGGAAATTTGTGCAATCTGTCAACTTGTAACGGCTTGGCGTCGAGCTGCTTTGATGGCACTGTTTTATTGTGTGCGGAACGGCACATCATTACATGAGTCGATGATCACTCGATCAACACAACATGCAGCACTTGGAAAACTAATAAGAATATCAACCGCATACCTGACAACTATTAGAAATATCACCGCTCGTTGTGGTTCTTCAACTACTCAGGACATTGTTTTGAGCGTTGAAAGACTAACCTGCTCCCTATAGCACTGTCTTTATTAAGTCTGCGGGAGTAAAAAATTTCGCCTGGCTATTTTTCCAGCTTAAGAAAATAATCAAAAATCTCAGGCACATTCGCATCACCCATGCCTGCATCCAAAGCCGCCTGAAGGTTGTTTGATGTTCCCTCTGCGATTGCTGCGCGGGTACCCATATCTTCTACCATTTGAACAAAGTAGCTCAGATCTTTATTTGCGTTGGCTATTGAGAAACCTAAATCACTTACACCATCTACAGCGTAGTTTTTGCAAAACTGCATGAAGGGTGAATTGGATGGGCCGGCTGACATGATGTCAAAGAGTTGCTGCCGATCAATACCCGCACGATCAGCTACTGCAAAAGCCTGGCTCATTGTGCATGCGGTTGTCATGCCCATGAAGTTGTTGATCAGCTTTGTTGTATGGCCCGCACCCAGTGCACCGAGGTGAAATACATTTTCGCCCTGTACGTCGAGAACAGGCTTTACTTTGTTGTAGGTCTCTTTATCACCCGCTGCCATTATATTGAGTAAACCATCCGCAG
>CAYLZS010000169.1:0-9601 GCA_964388065.1 uncultured Granulosicoccaceae bacterium | reverse complement strand
AAGATATAACCGCAGGAATGGTTGTCCGAGCTGTAGCGGTATGATCCAAACCCACAATAAGGCGGTGCTTTGGGTGATCAGGCTTATCAACCATAATAGTCCGTAAGCAACAGCCATGTAGCGAACTTGCCTGACTACTTTGGCTTTAGCGTTATCGGGAATATAGCTGTCGCTGTTCTTGCCCAGCGTGTATCTGGCGTTTACTTCTAATAGAGATTTTAGCAATGGCAGGCCAGACAGATGAATCAGCCATTGTATTTTAGTGTCAGGTTTTGCGGTTTCGCGTTCCGGATCCTTACCGTGAATTTGTGTGTAGCGATGATGGTCGCGATGGAAATATCTGAACCATTCACACGGCAGCAGAAGGATAAACCCGCATATTGCTCCAACTGTTGTATTCAGTCGTTGTGTTCGAAATGGCGTGTCATGAATGCATTCGTGTAGCAAATGAAACAGGCTTATAATCAGGAGCCCCTGCGGTAGCATAAGCAATGGCCAGTAGGGTACTCGGCTTATAATGCCAGCGGTAAGTGTGGCAATCAGAGCGAACAATACAGCCAGACGGATTAGCCCGCTGGTATCGTTTTTTTCTGTGAGGTTCCGCTTCTCGTCAGTTGCGATGTTGCGTATAAAATCGCGATGATTCACTGGCGAGCTACCTCACCTTTGGCAACAAGATGTGTTTCCAGGGTGATGGAAACTCCCCAACAGGTACTTCGATCAGATTGGGTCCGCCGCTCTTGATGGCGAGTTTTAACTGTAACGCAAGCTCAGCAGGTGTGGTTGCTCTTGCTGCGGTTACACCCAGGCTTTCGGCTAATTTAACAAAGTCTGGGCTGGTAAGATCTGATGCAATATATCGCTTATCGTACTTATCCCTTTGTATGCCTTTGACATTGCCAAATGCATTGTCATTCATTACCACGATATTCAAAGGAATGTTGTGGTGAACAGCAGTTGCAAGCTCGGCTATGGTAAACATAGCACCGCCATCACCTGCAATTGATACTACCGGTGTGTCAGGTTTTGCGTGTGCGGCACCCAGTGCGGTGGCAATGCCGTAGCCCAGGGTACCCTGATAACCGGTAGATAAAAAAGTTCGTGGGTTATAGCAGGGGAAAGCAAATCTTGATACATAGCCAATCTGCGTCAGTTCATCGACAAAAATACCGTCTTCCGGCAATGCCTCTCGTATGGCGTTAAGCCATTCAATTTGTGGCCTTAGCTCGGAAGCTATTTCAGCTGCGAATTCAGACTTTGTTTTTTCAATACGCTTTGTCCACAGGGTGCGATCCGGTTGTGGCGGCAGGTCATCAAGCAGCTTTGGCAATGCGTGCGAAAGGTCTGCATTGATACCAATTGTTGGCGGGCTAATCTTATCAAGTGATGTTTGATCTATATCGATGTGCAGTACGCTGATGTTATTGTCCAGACCCCAGTCAAGCTTCTGAGAAGTCAAACGCGTACCAAGCCCGATCACCAAATCGCAGTCGTTCCATAGTCTGTGACCGACCGGCGTGGTAATGGACAATGCGTCGCGGCTGTCCATTATTCCATGCCCGGTTCGAAACGCGATAACACCGGCACCGATCTTTGACGCTAACAGTCGAATGCTGCTGCTGTGGGCTTGTACACCTGACCCGACCACAATCAACGGGTGTTTTGCTGTGGTGATCAGTTCGATCGCGGCCTGAAGTTCTGTATCGGTGGGTTTTGCTGCGTCTGGCACAGGTGCAGCCAGAGCTTCTAATTCATAGTTTGTATCAGACAACCATGAGTTAACCGGTATCTCTACGCCAACAGGTCGTGGACGACCTGAGCGCAATGCCTGCCAGGTATCAGCCAGTTGAGCCTGAGCGGTCGCGCCATCGATTATTCGATCCGCTTTTTTAGTTAGTGACTCCAGTATTTCGATTTGGTTTTCGATCTCGTGAAGTAACCCCAGACCTTTGCCAATTGAACCGGACGGGATCTGACCAATCACTCCAAACAACGGGGCGTTTAATGCATAGGCGGTACACAGGGCCGCACAGCCATTTAAAAAGCCCGGGCCAGGCACTATAGAAAACGCCTGAGGTTGACCTGTTGCGAGAGCCGCACCGAGCGCCATATAAACCGCACCCTGCTCATGGCGGGTTTGTATCGCTTTTATCTGATCCTGCCGATCAAACAATGCATTGAAAAAGTGGTCGTTCTGAATACCCGGAACACAGTAGAGGTATTTTATGCCGTTCTGAATCAGGCTGTCTGCGGTGAGGGTGGCGATGGTTTTCATAAGTCACAGGATACGTCAAACCGCCCGGCATTAGTGTGGAAATTCGAGTCCGCATTGAGGTCTGCATTTTATTCGCTCAGAGATCTATAATGTGTTGGTACTTATTCATATTTCATCCAGACAGTAGTTCAGAATCAGGCGATGCTTTTTTCAGACAAAATAGCAGAAGAGATCATTGCGGCCGCGGTTGCCCGGGGTGAGCTGGACAATCTGCCGGGTCAGGGAAAGCCATTGGTGCTGGACGATACTTCCGGTATACCGAAGGAGCTGCGTGCCGGTTACCGTATTTTGAAGAACGCGGGTTATCTGCCTCCGGAGATGGCGTTGCATTCTGAAATAAAACAGATTGAGGATTTGATGCGTCTGGCACAATGTGACAACGAAAAAACCAGATTGGTTGTCAGGTTGAGCCTTTTGAAAAGTCAGCTGTAGGCCTGGACAGATCATCCACTCCTGCACTTTGGCTTTCCTCCGGATTATTGTCGAAGCTATACTGATCTGCTAAAGACACTTTAAGAAGATTCTATCAATATGAAACAAACAGGCATTCCGTACCTGTTCCTTCGCGGTGGCTCATCGCGTGCGCCTTACTTTAATCGGGCTGATTTGCCTGAAGATGAAGCGACGTTGTCAAAAGTACTCATTGCAGCAATAGGCTCTGGTCACGCATTGAATATTGACGGCATTGGGGGTGGCAATGCAGTCACCACTAAAGTTGCCATGCTTTCAAAGTCCAGTGATGAATGGGCTGATGTTGACTACTTCTTCGCACAGGTGAGTGTTGAAGACTGCAAGGTAGACTACAAACCAACCTGTGGAAATATAATGGTGGGAGTGGGACCGGCAGCTATTGAAATGGGTCTGATAAAAACAACAGGCGACGAAACACTGGTTCGAATAAGAGCTGTGAATACAGGTGCCAAAGTTTGCGCGACTGTGCAAACTCCTGATCAGTGTGTGAACTACGCTGGAGACACACCGGTAGACGGAGTACCGGGAACAGCGGCACCGATCTCCCTCGATTTCCACCAGGTATCAGGTTCGTCCACCGGATCGTTACTGCCAACTGGTGAGGCATGCAATACGGTCGATGGTATACCGGTCAGTTGTGTTGATTTTGCGATGCCAATGGTATTGGCTCGCGCTGAAGACTTTGGCTTAACCGGTTATGAAACCCGCGTTGACCTCGATGCCAACAAGGAGTTTTTCAAGCGCATGGAACAGGTCAGATTAAAAGCCGGTGTATTAATGGGTATGGGTGACTGCAGTCAATCGGTTACGCCAAAATTCGGACTGGTATCAAAGCCGCAATCTGCCACTGCCACGTTATCAACCCGATACTTTATGCCCTGGTCAACTCACCCAACACTGGCAGTGACCGGCTCACAGTGCTTATCCGCCAGTGCGTTTATACCGGGCACGGTAACTGAGGGCGTGGTTACCAGGCACTGGGAAAATGATTTAACACAATCACCTGTGACACTACAACTTGAACATCCACTGGGCCAGATGAAAGTAGTGATGCGATTTGAAGAAGAAGACGGAAAAGTAACACCGGTTTCTGCGGGAGTTATAAGAACGGCTCGCAAGCTTGCCGAAGGAAAAGTATTTGTACCGGTGGACGTTTGGAGCCATTAGACTTGCAGTTACTTTGAACAAACTATTCTTAAGCACACATTGGTGGCAGGAGTACTCACTTTGACCAGAGTGAGCGATGCACCAGCTGCAGACCTGTCTCTGGTGACTCCCGGTGTCGGAACACCTGTGGCAGATGTATTGGTCATTGGCGGGGGCAATGCAGCACTGTGCGCAGCTATAACCGCAGCTGAAAACGGTGCAAAGGTTATGCTGCTCGAACGAGCCCCGCGAACCTACCGTGGTGGCAACAGTCGCCATACACGCAATTTCCGATGCTCGCACGATGCGGCCCTTGGTGTGTTGTCGGGTCAGTACAATCCTGAAGAGTTTTACGATGACCTGTTGCGAGTAACAAAGGGCAATACCGATGAAGCTCTGGCTAAACAGGTCATTCGCAACGCGCCGGAAAGCTACCAGTGGATGACTCGACAGGGTGTAATTTTCCAGCCGTCGCTTTCGGGTACTTTATCGCTGTCGCGCACCAATGCGTTTTTTCTTGGTGGTGGCAAAGCGTTGGTTAATGCCTACTATCAGCGCTGCGAAGATCTGGGTGTTGAAGTTCACTATAACGCCACCGTGCTCGATGTACATATTGAGAATGGCTCGTGTGATGGTGTGGTGGCAGAGTTAGCTGGTGAACAAAAATATTTGCGTGCATCATCATTTGTTATTGCCTCCGGTGGCTTTGAATCTAACAAAGAATGGTTGACCGAAGCCTGGGGGGAGGCTGCAAAGAACTTCCTGATTCGCGGTACACCCTACAACCGTGGAGAGATGCTAAAAAAAGTACTCGCGCACGGGGCAGATCAAATTGGCGATCCAACTCAGTGCCATGCAGTTGCAATAGATGGACGCGCACCGGAGTACGACGGCGGCATTGTTACACGCCTGGACTGCGTACCATTTTCAGTTGTTTTGAACAAGCACGGTCAACGCTTTTATGATGAAGGCGAAGATGTCTGGCCCAAACGCTATGCAATCTGGGGTCGGTTAGTTGCAGCACAGCCAGATCAGGTCGGCTATGCGATTATCGATTCAAAATCAGCTGATCTGTTTATGCCGTCAGTGTTTCCAGCTACAAGCGCAAACTCTTTGAGTGATCTGTGCCAAAAGCTCGGACTTCCCGCGCAACAGACGCTCGCGACAATTGAATCCTTTAACAAGGCTTGTGCGGCGGGAGTCGATACACAGTTCCATCCGACAGAGCTCGATAATCTGTCAACGAGTGGACTATCACCAGAAAAGACCAACTGGGCGCGACCAATAGATCAAGCCCCTTTTTACGGTTATGAGCTTCGACCTGGTGTCACCTTTACCTACCTTGGAGTCAATGTTGATGAAACCGCTCGTATTACTTTTGCAGGTGGGCGATCAGACAACCTGTGGGCTGCCGGTGAAATAATGGCTGGTAATATCCTGGGTGAAGGGTACCTTGCAGGATTTGGTATGACGATCGGAACAGTCTTCGGTCGGATAGCCGGGGCTGAGGCTTCGAAAAACTCATTGCCGCAAGCGTTACCAGGGGAAAGAAATGGCTCTTAGTTCAACACAAACCGGAGTCAGTAATCATGTGTCTGTTAGCCATGATGAAGCACAGCGTCAGCTCGGTATTTGCAATTCATGTCGTTACTGCGAAGGGTATTGTGGTGCATTTCAGGCGTTAACCCGCTACAGAAGTTTTGACGAAGCAACAGTGTCACACATGGCCAACCTTTGTCACAATTGTCGAGGTTGCTACTACGCGTGCCAATACACAGAACCTCACGAGTTTGCGTTAAATATACCGGCTCTTTTTGCCGATGTACGCGCTCAGAGCTGGGAGCAACATGTGCGTCCCGGAGTAATTACGCAATTAATGCAGCAAAAGGTGTGGCCCTATGTAGTGCTGGTACTGTTTTTTGTGGTTGTTTTAAGTGCGGCAACGGGCACATCCTGGTGGTCAGATTCTCCGTTTTATTCTTCGATCAGTCACAACACAATGGTAGCGATATTTCTGCCGTTATTCATATTGCCGCTAATCGCTGTATCACTTGGGGTGCGAAGTTACTGGAAGTCTGTCGGTGGGCAGTCATTACAACTTAAAGATCTGCAAGGGGCTTGTAAGTCTGCTGCAACATTAAAGCAGTTGAGTGGCGGCCAGGGGCAGGGGTGCAATTTTGAATCGGGAGAGCGCTACAGCTCTTTCAGGCGCTGGGCACATCAGGCAAGTATGTATGGTTTTTTATTGTGCTTTCTGAGTACATCGACCGCGACCGTGTACCACTATTTGTTCGACTATCCAGCACCATATCCGTTGCTTAGTCTGCCGAAATTACTCGGGGTAACTGGTGGAATATTGTTATCAGTCGGCTGTGCATTTCTGTTATATCTTAAACGCAAAGCAGAAAGCAGCCTTGGTTCTGTTAAAAGACACAGAGCAGAGTATGCCTTTGTGACTTTATTGCTTGCTGTGGGGGTAACCGGATTACTTTTGTATTGGGCTGCAGGCACTGGTTTAGCCGCAAGTTTACTGATTATTCATCTGGCCGTGGTTGCTGCATTTTTTCTCGCCATTCCCTATTCAAAAATGACACACGGTTTTTTTCGCCTGGCAGCTCTGTGTCGTGAAGAGCAGCTAAAGTCTGTTGATGCTCAGGCACAAAACTGAATCTGTTTGGACGTCAAAATAACCTTCAATAAAATTGACTGAGGTTCTATGACCAATTTATTTGAAAATGAATCTTTTGACGATCACGAGCAGGTTATTTTCGTCTCGGACAAGAGTTGTGATTTTCGCGGCATTATCGGTTTACACAATACAGCGCTGGGGCCTGCTGCAGGTGGCTGCCGTTTGTTTCCCTATGCATCAGAGCAGGATGCACTGCAGGACGTTCTGCGCTTGTCGCGTGGGATGACCATGAAGAACGCGGCGGCCGGTCTGCCGCTTGGTGGCGGGAAATGTGTAATCATCGGCGATCCGGTGTCTGATAAAAAAGAGCGCTGGCTGCTTGCGATGGCACGTCATGTTGCACGGCTGCACGGTCGCTTTTGGACGGCTATCGATGTGGGTGTGAGTCCAGAAGATGCAGACATTATGGCAGAGGAGTGCGACTATATATTTGCACGTGCGAGTGAGTTCACCAATGACTGCCCACCATCGCACTACACCGTGTTAGGTGGTCTTGAAGGGATTAGAGCAGCAACACAGTACCTGCGCGGTTCAGACAACATGAAAGGTCTTCGGATTGCGGTGCAGGGTGTTGGCCAGACTGGCAGAGATCTTATTGAGCAGCTAACAGAGCAGGGTGCAATCATTATCGCTGCAGATGTAGATCAGTCAGCACTGGATGGTGTAGTTAGAGATTTTGGCGTTGCTACCGTGGCGTCAGATGAAATACATGCTCAGGAGGTCGATATATTTTCGCCTTGCGCACTGGGCGGTATTTTGAATGACAAAACCATACCGGAATTGAATTGTACAGCAGTTGTCGGGCTCGCGAATAATCAGTTGCAGACACATGAACAGGGTCGCAAGTTGCTTGATAGGGGTATTGCCTATGCGCCGGATTTTATTGTCAATGCCGGTGGTGTTATCGGTTGTTCAACACCGATTTTTTCTAAACTTGATAAAGCAGAGTCCCTGAAAAACATCAGTAAAATTTACCATGTCACTCTGTCTATCCTTGAAAGGTCGCGTGATGAAAAAGTACCCGCTGAGGTTATCGCTGAGTCTATAGCGCTTGAACGAATAAACAATGCAAAGTAGTCTTTATCAGCTGCCGTGCTTGATGATCTTCATGCGGGATGCGAATAAAGTTGGTCGCTAATTTGATTCTGAGTTCAGCCACGTACCGAACCGCGAAATCCTGGTTGCAGTTAAAGTGATAGCCGTACGCCTGCTGACGGCCGGAATTCCCTTTGCGGTCGATATTGACTGAATAGAAATGCTCAATTCACGTCTGCCGGTACACTGTATGCAAGCGCGATCAATAACGTCTCTTCCACAACGTACTGTGCCCCGCCGTTTTGACTGCAGTAAGATTGTGTAACGTGATCACAGCCGTTCAACACTGTCTGAACTTGATCATGGCACTGGATCATTCCATTCCCCTGACCAAAGATAGTTATACCTTAACTTCGCCAAAGCCATAAATATTTTTTCTTGACCCACCTTTTTTACAACATCAGTCGGCACAGATACCCCATACATCTGCGGTTCAATTTCGAACAATTCATATTGACAATTAAGTGAGTTTAGCGAATCTTCAATCTTGCTTGCTGCGTCACTTACTACTACCAGCTGTAAGCCCACTACTAATCCCTCTTGAACTCAACAATCGCGACTTCGGACAACTCAGTTTCCATTTTTTCCAATGCGTCAACTAGAATTTCTTGCCCTCTTATGTCATAGATAATTCGAAACGTCTTGATATAAGGAGGGGCATGAACCTTTCCATACTTAACTCTTGCTAAGTTGTATTTTATGCTTAGATCGACTGCTTCAATGGAGAATAAATAATGGTTCGCTACCAATACAATCTCACCTTTTTCTTTGCTTAGAAAGTCTGCATTAAACATATTTTAGAGCCTAACGGCGCGGTCAGCGGCATTGTATGGGTTGGCCAATTGTGTGCGATAAAGTGAGCGCAGCGAGCTGCACACAAATAGACAGCGCGTGCGCTGTCGGTTGCACGCAATTGTTAGGGCTATATATTTGACAAGAAACCATATTGCAACCATAATGCAACCTTTCTTACTGGACTGGCACTGAACCCATGGCCTCTGTAACGATAAAAAATATACCCGATGAGCTGTATGAGCAACTAAAAGAATCTGCAAATGCCCACCACAGAAGCATAAATAGTGAACTCATTGTTTGCCTGGAAAGAGTACTAATGCCAACAAAGGTAACTGCTGCCGAGCGGCTCGCTACGGCGAAAGAACTGCGAAACAGGGTAAACGCTAAACGGATTGACGTGTCCGAGCTGGATGCTGCGAAACGAGCTGGTCGACCGTGATTATTGCTGATAGCAATACCATTGCATACTTGTACCTGCCAACGAAATTTACCAGAAGTGTAGAGAAACTATTGGAAAAGGACCCAGTTTGGGCAGCCCCCACACTTTGGCGAAGTGAGTTTCGAAATATTCTTAGCACTTACATGCGCAAAGAAATAATTGACTTAGAGACTGCCTGCAAAACTCAAGCTGAAGCAGAAAGCTTAATTGGCACCAACGAGTTTACTGTGGGCTCAACAGCAGTATTGGCTTTGGCAGAATCATCTGGATGTACGGCTTATGATTGTGAATTCGTTTCATTGGCGAAAGCGCTGGAAGTTAAGCTCATTACAGAAGACAAGAAGCTAAGAAAAGCGTTTCCCGATATAGCACTTACTGCCTTACAGTACACGGCTTCTCTGCCCTAACGATATTTTATTCATCTAGAGCTACAACCCAACCGATTAAGTTGTGTTTATTTATTCAATACTGACTCTTGGTTTCCGGATACCTGTCTAAGAATATAATGAAGTGTTACCGGACAAAGCCGATAACGCTTCTGCTTTTATCATGAAACTTCACCGGTACTTAAATCAATACTGTACGCATATGGTTTTGTTTCCGCTTTCCAGCGCGTTTTACGAGAAAAACCAGATGATGAGCGTGGGAATTCACGCGCTGGCCCAAGGAAACTAAAAATATCCTGTTTCCA
>CAYLZS010000168.1:0-1702 GCA_964388065.1 uncultured Granulosicoccaceae bacterium | reverse complement strand
AACAGAACGAAGAAGACCCAAAATCTGAACAGGGTCCAGATGAAGGGCAGGAAAATTGAATAACTTTGGGACTAAAAAGCTGATGTGCAAACTCGCAGCAAGCTGGCCGAGCACACAGGAAGTACAATAATGAAAAAACTTTCGGCTAAATTTCACCTGGCACTGGGTCTGACTTCAATTGTCATGACCTTGTTGCTATCAGCGACAATGCTTAACCTGATTCCGGATCGGCAAAAAGCCGTGATGTCCGGCAGAGTTGCTCTGGCTGAATCCGTCGCCTCAAGCAGCACACTCTTTTTAACTAAAAAAGACTACTCGAGCATCCAGTCTAATCTGGAATTTATAATCGATCGCAACAAGGACCTGCTCGCGGCGAACGTAGTACGTAGTGGTGACGACACCCCGTTGATCATCGGTGATGAATCGGCAATAGATCCTGAATATGATTCCAGTACTTCTACAACTTCAACTCTGGTACTGCCAATTCTGCAGGGCGACGCAGAGTGGGGGAAAATCGCGCTGTTCTTTACCAACCCCGACGGCAACAGCTGGATAAAAAAATTACAAAACTCACGCCTCGCCTTGATTGCGTTCTGCAGCCTGTTGGGTTTCCAGCTGTTCTATTTATATCTTGGAAAAATGCTAAAAGCATTGAATCCGTCACAGGCGGTCCCGGGGCGCGTACGTTCAGCGCTCGACACCCTCGCTGAAGCCCTTATTGTTGTCGATGGTAAATCAAATGTTGTGCTGGCCAACAAGGCATTCCAGACTATCACCGGTGAATCAGCGGAAGCGTTGCTTGGCAAAAAGGCCGACGAATTTGAGTGGCATCTGAGTGAAGCGCACCCGCTTGAACAGAGCGAGAATGCCGAAGACGAATCACAAGAGGAGAAAATCTTCCCGTGGATTGAAGCTCTGAATACCTCAGAAACCGTTCGTGGTGCAGACGTATGGCTGGAGGCACACGACGGCAACTGGCACAAATTCCTGGTGAACTGTTCTCCTATCCTGTCTGGCAAAAAAGCCAGCGGTGTACTGGTCAGCCTTGATGATGTGACTGATCTTGAGGAAAAAGAAAAAGAGCTGCGCTCTGCCCGTGATGCAGCACAGGATGCAAACCGTGCCAAGAGCGACTTCCTGTCTAACATGAGTCACGAAATCCGCACACCGATGACGGCGATACTCGGTTTTACCGAAGTACTGAAGCGCGGCAACGGAGCAACGGACGATGACTGGGAAAAACACCTCGGTACCATTTCAAGCAGTGGTAAGCATTTGCTTGAGCTTATCAACGATGTTCTTGATCTGTCGAAAGTAGAATCTGGCGCGCTCGAAGTTGAAACGATTGACTGTAAGCCTCATGTGGTCGCACACGAAGTCGTAAAAGTACTAAGAGTTCGTGCTGAAGACAAAGACATTGGGCTCGATATAGAAATACCCGAACCATTGCCTGAAATTATTCAAACCGATGCTGGCAGACTGCGTCAGATCATCACCAACCTGGTCGGCAACGCCATCAAATTTACCGAAGACGGCGGCGTAAAAGTTATTCTGCGTAGTTTTGAAGAAAACGGTACGAAGAAATTCGCGATCGATGTTAAAGATAGCGGTATCGGCATGAACGAACAACAGCAGGCTGCCGTGTTTAAGCCTTTTGTGCAGGCAGACTCCTCTATTACGAGACGATTTGGTGGAACCGGCC
>CAYLZS010000167.1:0-4264 GCA_964388065.1 uncultured Granulosicoccaceae bacterium | reverse complement strand
AAAGAGGGCGATGTGAACGTCAGCGGCACACCGAAAACCTTCGAACATGGCTCAGATGCCGGCACCACGATGACTAAACATTTTTGTGGCACATGTGGCACGCCGCTTTTCACGCAGAATTCTGCTCGCGAAGGCATGCTTGGATTGCGTGCCGGTCTGATCAACGAACATGAAGAATTCGCTCCGAAAGTGAATGTCTATACGTCGAGCAAGATGAACGCAACCGTCCTTGACGACGGGCTTCCCGCCTTCGATAAAATGCCGGGCTAAACCTGTTCAAGTAAACCTGTTCAAGCTCCAGCGGCGTTGTCTCTCGAGATAGCGCCGCTCGCTCCTTTCGTGCTGTAGCTTGTGCAATTGCAAATGGCCCGAAGTTTCGGTTGTCGCCAGAGAGCAATTCCCACTAGTGTCCTGCAAAAGCAGGTGGGAGGCAAACATAGTGACAAGTGTATAAGGACTCGCAGCAACGATTCGCGATGCTTTATTAACTAACTCAACAGTGGGGCGAGCTGCTTTCGATGCACGCTCCAGACTGTCTGCCGGGTGTCAGTCGTTGCATGAAATCATTTAGAACACAATACTATAGTTCAGGCAAATGTCAGAAACGGTAGCGTCGTTACTCAGCGGAGTAACGCGCCATCAATTACATCCTCCCGAACTAACGATCTGCTTAGTCTGGCACCATGCATTTTTCAAGATCAGTGCGCAACTCATTTTCGGAAAGTCCGCGGCTTATAAAAACCAACGTGCCACCGAAGCCGCTTGCAATCGTCGATACGGTTGCTGCATTGGATGTAAAGACATCGTGCACAGCGTTTAATAGTTGAGGTTCGGTCTCTCCATCAAACAATACGATCCCTTTCATCCTTAACAGGTTTTCTGCGTGCCGCATTATCCAGAATGACAACGTGTCGCGAAAAAGATCGTGATTTAACGGGCGAGGTAAGTGAACTGAAAATGTATTGATTCCATGTGAGTGGTGATGAGTATGTTCCGGAATTGCCTGCCCGGTATTAATCGGATCGAACATACCGTCTTCGATGTGACCCTGGGTGTAGCGTTTGATTTCTGCTAATGGATTGATAGCTGCGATTTCATGGTGTATTGCATCTGCTTCTGAGTCATCGAGCAAGTCGATCTTTGACAATACTATGCGGTCAGCCAGCGCCAGTTGCGCACGCGCCTCAACGAACTCGGCAAGCTGTTTTTTGATGGTATTAGCGCCCGCCACACAGATAGTGGCAATGATTTTGATACGGGTTTTTAAACGTGGATCGTGAGTGACACCTCTGAGAACGGCACCCGGGTCTGCCAAACCGGTGGTTTCCAGTATCCCCTTTCTGGCCAAACTGCCGTCGGCAAGGGCAATGAGTGCCTCGACCAGATCTTCCTGTACCTCACAACAAATGCAGCCGTTCGGCAGACTCATGACTCGATTACCAGTACCCACAGTGGCATCCAAAACAGGTCCGTCAACGTCCACTGCGCCAAATTCATTGACCAAAAGCGCTACGTCTTCTGCTTGTCCCGAAGAGAGCCATTCATTTAATACAGTCGTTTTTCCCGCACCCAGGAAACCGGTTAAAATTATCAGTTCAAATCGATCAGACAACGTACGAAGTCTCCGGTCCGGTGCATAAAAATACACGTCAGCTTTCGGGTAGCACCCGTTTCCGACAGGCACTACGAGTGGAGTAGCTCCACGGTATTGCATACTATAAAGTTATTGCAGCGACTACGACACTCAAGAGGCCCTGTATGAAAATCGCCGTGAATAAATAGCCATGCTTATAGGAGAACTGGCTGAGTCGCTTGACGTTACTACCAAAACACTGCGCCACTACGAGCGTATCGGTGTACTGCAAGCACCGTCAAGAGGCAAAAACGGTTATCGCTTCTACAGCGCAAAGGCCATTAATCAGGCGCGAACGGTGGTGGCTTTGCGTCAGTTGAATTTGTCGGTGGAGACCATCAAGGAACTCCTTCATACGGGCCCACAGGACACTTTGCGCCAGCGAATGCTGGGCGCGCTCGACCAGAAACGTCAGGAGATGGCGCTGGAAGTAGCCATCCTGCAGGGCAAGCAGGAAGATCTCGAAGCGCGCTTCATGCGCTTGTACCAGTCACCGGACACCGTCCCGGGGAACTGTATTTGCGGACTGCTCGATGAGCCTTGTTCCTGTGGTAGCTAGAGTGGATGTTCACAGTACAACCGCAGGGTGAATAAGCGCAGCGCATCCACCACAGAGCCAGGCCATGACGGATACGGCTAATCGTCTTATCCACCCCGCAAAGTGTTCTTATGAGTAAATCGTAAATCTGTCGCCGCTTGACCTTACCCTAGGGGCAACCTCCTATACTATGGCGGTATTCGCTGGAGAATGAGATGGCTGAGCTTAACGGTCGCGCCAAGGCAAGCGTCCCAAAGGAGGGTGGTTATCTGCCCCGATTTGGCCTGGACGACGGTCCGGTCACCGAAGTCCATGCTTTCTGGC
The DNA here is from genome assembly GCA_964388065.1 of uncultured Granulosicoccaceae bacterium. Taxonomy (GTDB): domain Bacteria; phylum Pseudomonadota; class Gammaproteobacteria; order Granulosicoccales; family Granulosicoccaceae. Next base: position 1,769 of record CAYLZS010000167.1, on the reverse strand, counting down.
TGGCCGGCATGAGCTGTGACGGCTGCTCCATTGCAGCGGTAGGCGCACAAAATCCCAGAGTCGAACAACTGGTCAGTGGCTCAATCCCGGGTCTGCCCAAAGTAATTCTCCACCATCCGGTGTTGTCCGTAACCGCAGGCAAAGAGTTCATGAAAGCCCACCATCTGGCCAAAGCCGGCAAGCTGGGAGCACCTTATGTAATTATTCAGGAAGGGTCGGTGGCAGATGAAACCATTGCCGGTGAATTCGGTGGCTACTGGTCAGCCATGGGTTCTGAGGTACACGAAGATGGCACACATCAACCGATTCCAACCGCACACTGGCTGCGAGATCTGGCACCGGGAGCGGCGGCGGTTATAGCAGTCGGCACCTGTGCAACCTGGGGTGGTATACCTGCCGCCGCCGGTAACGTCACTAACTCCATGTCAGTGATGGACTATTTAGGCAAAGACTATTTATCAACACTTGGGCTGCCGCCAATCAATATCCCCGGCTGCGCACCGGTGGGTGACAACATCACGGAAACCGTTGCATCAGTATTAATGTTTCTGGCAGGCGTCGGGCCGCTACCGGAATTTGATGAACTCGGGCGACCTGCATGGATGTTTCAATCAACAGTGCACCGCGGTTGCGTGCGCGCCGGCAACTATGAAGAAGGTAAGTTCGCAGACGAATATGGTCAGTCAGAATGCCTTGTTGAACTGGGCTGCTGGGGGCCGGTGGTACAGTGCAATATGGTATCGCGCGGTGCGATTGGTCATAACGGTGGTTGCATGAATACGGGTGGCATTTGTATCGGCTGCACTATGCCCGGTTTTCCGGACGCGTTTGCACCGTTCTATAAAAAGCCGCCTGGTACATTGGTGTCTTCAACACTTTCCCGGGGTACCGGCTCTTTTATCTCTTATCTTCGAAATTTTACCCAGCGCAGTCGCAACTTAACTGATCGATGGAAAGACACCGGCAACGTTCCTTCGGGCTGGGCCAATGTGAATGGCAAAGCGGGTAAGCTCGATGGAGCCGTCAGCTTTTTTTACGAAAAAATAAAATCGCAGGGTACCGAGTTTACGCCTGGTTCCGAGCGCCAAAAAGAGTTGCAGCAATCTGCATCCAACTATCTCAATAAAACGCACAAGCAACCGCAAGAGCAGCCCCAAGAGCGGCCTGGAGGATAACAATGACACTTTGGACGGCTGGATTTTTACTGGGGCTGGTGGTTGTGCTGGTGGTAGCAGTTCTACTTATCGGTATTTTGTATCAGGCTAACCGTATTCTTAAGCTCGCGAAAACAGCAAGTGCAGTGGTTGCTGAAATTGATGAAAACACAAGATCAGTCTGGGCATTGAGTCAAACCAATGAAGTGGCTGAGCAAATACTCGGTGGCGCAGAAGCAATTGACCAAAACGCAGCAGCCATTGTATCTGCGGTATCACATGAAGCCACTCCGCAAACTGCGGCTTAGAAGGAGACACTTAATGAATATACTCACAGGTGCAAACCCCATAGCAAGCTGGTGGCTTGCTATTGTTGTGGTGGCAGTAGTGACACTTGTAGTGGCAATCCTCTTGTACATGATTGTGAAGACCGCCGGTGCTATTAACGAAGAAGTGGCAACCGTATGGGCCAATGGTCAGCGTGTTGCTAACAACACCATTCACATTGCAGCGCTCTATAAAACATCAGACAACGTAGACGGTATTTTGAACAGAGCCGGTCACATTGCCAACAGTGCTCAGGCCATTAAAGATCATGCAGAGCATTGCCCGAGT
>CAYLZS010000166.1:0-2987 GCA_964388065.1 uncultured Granulosicoccaceae bacterium | reverse complement strand
TTTAGGTGCGTAACTTCTGGTTTATCACTTGAATTGGTTTTTAACACAATACTATAATTAGTGGCAGAGTCAGTAACGATGGCGTCGTTACTCAGCAGCCTAAGCTGTGAATTACTCTCTTTAAATCCTGAACGCCCGGATAGCTCCCGGGTCCTTTACTCATTTTGCCTGACCCGGAATATTCTGGAGATATGCAATGAGTACACATCCTGTAAACCGCCCCGAATACTTTCAGTTTCATAACGGCGACAAAGCAGCTTTACCCTTCTCAGAAACCGAATATCAAAACCGGTTAACCGGATTGCAGAGTCATATGCAATCTGCGGGAATTGATGTAGTCGTACTTAGCTCAATGCACAATGTTGCTTACTACACGGGTTTTCTTTATTGCGCTTTTGGTCGTCCCTATGCCGCAGTTGTTACTGCAAACGGGGTTACGACGGTCTCTGCCAACATTGATGCAGGTCAACCGTGGCGACGGTGCTACGGTGAGAATCTGGTTTACACAGACTGGCAGCGTGGCAATTTCTGGCGAGCCCTGGAGAAACTGGTGGGTGATGCAAAATCCATAGCAGTCGAAACCGACCACCTGGTTGTGGAGTTGTACCAGCAGATTAAAAACACATTTTCCAAAGCTAAGATATCCAGCATCTCGGAAGTTGCCATGCAACAACGCATGATCAAGTCAGATGAAGAGATCGAGCTAATCACTAAAGCGGCTGCAATTGCAGACATTGGCGGTGCCGCTATTCACAGTGAGATCAGACCTGGCAAACGAGAGATTGATATTGCTATGGCGGGTAGGGATGCAATGGAACTTGCCATAGCCGAACAGTTCCCGGATGCGGAATACCGGGATACCTGGGTATGGTTTCAGTCGGGATTAAACACCGATGGTGCTCACAACCCGGTCACCAGCCGAAAGCTCAAACGTGGTGATATATTAAGTTTAAATACCTTCCCGATGATATCGGGTTACTACGTAGCGCTTGAGCGCACCCTGTTTGTTGGTGAAGTCAATGATGAGCAACTGGCTATCTGGCAGGCCAATGTTGCCGCACACGAGTTGGGCATGTCACTGATAAAACCGGGAGTTAAATGTTCCGAAGTATGTGCTGAGATCAACGCGTTGCTTGCAGAAAAAGATCTTTTGCAATACAGAACGTTTGGTTACGGTCACTCCTTTGGTGTGTTATCACACTACTATGGGCGCGAGGCAGGACTCGAGTTCAGAGAAGATATACAGACGGTATTAGAGCCAAATATGGTCGTATCGATAGAACCCATGCTTACTCTGCCAGAAGGTCATGCGGCGGCGGGTGGGTATAGAGAACATGATATATTAGTGGTGAACGAGGCAGGGGCAGCAGACATTACTGCGTTCCCTTACGGTCCGGAACACAATATTATAGCTTAGCCAAGGCACTATGGAGACGGTTAGTCGACATGGCTGATCGTTTGAAACGGGCACTCTTGAGTCCTTCGCCGCAACGGGGAGAAACGGCCAGAACTTGCCATTCTCCTGAACATAGCTAACGTCCGCTATCCATTTCCAGATATGCGGCTGGTCACTAAAACCGAAAGAATATACGCCTTGAGTAAAAGCTGTACCAAGGCCCTGCTGGTAAAGTCTGGATGAAGCTGCTTCAGCAATGTTTGCTTAAGCACGAGAGTCGCCTAAACACCTAGTTGGCATCAGTTAAAACAAAAGCAGAGCACTGTGCTCCGGAAGCCAAAGAGTTTTTACACACAGGCTCGGCACTGTCTTTCCGTTCGCCAGTTGATTTGATGAGGTGAAATCAGCAACCTCAGAACAGCTAGCAGGTACCGTAGAAGGTTCGTTTTAAGGTTGTTTGAGAGAGTGTAGCACCATGTGCTACACTCGTCCCATGAACAGAGAAATTAGTCAGCGGGATCTCCGTAATGACAGCGCAGAGGTGCTTCGTGCTGTAAGAGATGGGGAATGCATAACCGTCACGAGTAATGGCGTACCTGTCGCGGAGCTGGTGCCGCTTCGTCGTGGTCGATTCGTCGATGCACAGGTAGCTTTGGAGGCATTTGCGGACGCACCCGGAATCGATCTACAGTCGCTCAGGGACGATCTCGACTTGATTGGCGATCCGGACTTCCTTCCTCGTGGCTGATTCTAATGACGACGGATTACTGGATACTTCGGTAGTCATCGATTTAGGCATTCTGTCTCGGGACAAGCTGCCAAAACGAATCGCGATTAGTGCAGTCACACTTGCTGAACTCGCAGCAGGACCGGCGGCCGCCAAGGATCCAGATATTCGAGCTCGCCGCCAGGAGCAACTGCAACGTGCCGAATCTACCTTCAATCCATTACCGCTAGATGTCAGTGTAGCACGCGCTTACGGTCGGATTGTTGGTGCGGTAGTAGCTGCGAAACGAAAGCATCGAGGGGCTCGGTCACTAGACTTGTTGATAGCGGCGACAGCCCTTGCAAACCAGTTACCGCTTTACACTAGAAACCCTGATGACTTCGTTGGTCTCGAAGAGCTGATCGATGTCGTAGCGATCTAAACCTGAGAGTCCGTTGAATCTGGGTTCAGCGAACGAGTACTTGCGGCCAATAAACAGACCACCGTAGACTTCAAGCCTGAGGAATAATGAAGCCAGTTGCAGTTTTAGTGCACGTGACAGATATTGAATCGGCACTCAGTTGGTACCGTACAGTGTTCCCATCTGCAAAACTCACCAATAGGGGGTCGAACGATCTAGCTATTCTGGAAATTGATGGCTTTGGACTTGAGCTCGTGAAGGCTGATGACAAAGTTCGCAACGGTAAAAACGGCAGCGTCTTATATTGGCACGTCTCTGATTTAGACGTAGTGTTGGACCGATTCATAGCGTTTGGTGCAAAGCTCTATCGAGGGCCGATTTCTATCTAGAATAAAATGGCAATGTGCCAAGTCGAAGACCCTTATGGGAATCTAATAGGGCTTCGCGGCAATAGTAAGTGTGAT
>CAYLZS010000165.1:0-2896 GCA_964388065.1 uncultured Granulosicoccaceae bacterium | reverse complement strand
GTTGTATCTGCAGGCATTTCAAAAAAGTGATTGCAACTGGATTTAATTACATCACGGGGCAACGTGAACTGACCACCCGGTTTAGTGCCTATGCGTGAAGCACGAGCGACATTGCACGAGTCATGGAAAGTCACACGCTTTTCATCATTAGCTTCTCTGTCGAGCTTCAGACGCTTTTGTTGAATTAAATCGTGTGTTACTTCAATAATGTGTTGTGGTACCGGATAGTTTGAGTCAAGAAAGTCGAGCGGCCCGACAAGTGTATTTAAAAAGTTGTATCCGACCCGCCATGCATGACCACACTCCCCAAATACAATGCGCCTGACACCAAGTTCAAGGGCCGCCTCGCGAATTCGCATTGCAATTTTTTGCATGTTGTCCTGACTCCCGATAAATAATCCGAAGTTGGCGGCCTCTGATGCATGCGAGGAGATTGTCCAGCTCAGACCTGCCTGATGAAATACCTTGGCATAACCAATTAATCCATCAATATGAGGCTCTGCAAAAAAATCCGCAGACGGTGTTACCAATAGAATGTCTGCACCTTTAACATCAAGCGGAAACTTCACGGCAACATTTATTTCTTCTTTAACGTCTTCCTCAAGACCTTCAAGTGTATCTGCCAGTGCCGGTTCCGGCAGGCCAAGGTTGTTACCGAGCTTATGTACTTTGCCAATAATTTCATTGCTGTACTTTTGGCCTTTACCTATGGTGTCCATGATTTCACGGGCAGCCATGGACACCTCTGCGGTATCGATACCATAGGGACAATACACAGAGCATCGTCTGCATTGAGAACACTGGTGAAAGTACTTGTACCAGTTGTCGAGCATTTCCTGGTCGAATTCTTTGGCACCAACAAGCTTCGGTAAATACTTGCCCGCCAGCGTATAGTGACGTCTATAGACTGAACGCAGCAGATCCTGCCGTGCTACCGGCATATTGTTAGGGTCGCCGGTGCCTAAAAAATAATGGCACTTATCTGTGCAGGCACCACACTTAACACATGAATCCAAATAAACCCGCAGCGCCCGGGAGTTATTAACCAGCTCCCCAAGCTTTACTATGCCTTTCTGCTGCCAGTCATCGACCAGTTCACCGGGGTAACCCAGCACTTTATTGTGCTCAGGCTTGGCTACAAACGGCTGACTGTGCGACATTGCTCCTTTTTTTACCTTAGGGATCTTCGCACGATCACCCAGCTTTGGCACGTCGAAGCCTGGCTCTTTTTTAGCCATTAGAATCATCTGCCTGTTCAGACGCCGCTGTGCGGGAACTCCGATTCAATCCGCGACCAATATGTCTTTTTTCTCTTGCATTGTCTGCCTGATTACGTGATGGGCTAAAGAATACTCCCGGTGCATGCAGCAGTTTAGAAAATGGAAAGATAATCAGAAGTACTGCCACAAATAGCAGATGCAGATGAATCACAACACTCCCTGAAAAGTTCGATAACTCAAACTGCACAAGACCACGCGCAAATTCTGTTGCATAAGCCAGATCGGCTACTGAAACCAAACGCATGAGTAAGCCGGTAGCTGCAATACACAGGATAAGCACAAGCATCAGGTAATCTGATGGCGCCGAAATAGTTTTAACCCGATCAACAAATATACGGCGATACAGTAAACCTGTCAGTCCGAACACCATCACGAACCCTGCTATCCTGCTATAGGGTGCGAGTATCGCCACCCACCACCAAACTGACTCAGTAAACAATCGCAGATGACACAGCAGTACAAAAAACAACCCTGCATGAAACATCCAGCCAAATATCCAGGTAATCTTTGACGCCTTGAAGAGACTTTGAAAAAACACGACCTCATTAAACATTCTTAAAACTACGCCCGATCGGGTGACCGGTGCCGGTGTAGTCGGTATCTTAAACGGTGCCGGTGTCGAGGCGTATTGCACTATTTTTCGGCAGATACCAATTAGGAAAACAAAAACTGCAAAATAAATTATCGCACTTACTACCACGAGTGAGCCCGGGCGACCAATTGACAGACTGCATAATTACCTTTAGCTAAATCTGTAGGAGACGGACTGGTCATAAATTGTTCGTTTTGGCACTGCGTGCCGGTTAAACGCATCCTGTCGGTTTGGGCAATCCGGCATATTTACAAGCCTGTTTAGCCGGGCCATTCGGAAAAAGCTCGTACAAATATTTACTGTTGCCGTACTCTTTGCCAAGCTTTTTACCAATTGCCTTGGTCAGAATTCGAATTGCCGGAGCAATTTCGTACTCTTCATAATAATCACGAAGAAAATTAATGACTTCCCAGTGATTTTCGGTCAGATTACAGCCGTCTAATTCAGCCATAGCTGTGGCCACGTCAGCGTTCCAGTCGGTCAGATTTTCGAGGTAACCCTCCTCGTCGGTCGAAAGCTGTTTTCCGAGTACTTCGATGCTGCTCATGGGATGCTGCTCATGGTGTAATCCGCTTGTTGTCGCTTAGTTTTTTGATAGAACGCCCATAACAGCCCGGAGTCTGATTAAGTTGTGTTTTGGGGATGTATTTTGACAGAGGCATGACAACCCCATTTTACCCCATTGTATACCAAATTTGCGATTCATCTGTTTGCATACCACCATCGGTTTTCGGGCACAATTTCACCTGTGCGCAATCTCAGTAAACCGGTATATTGTGCCATCCAATTATCCGCCAACATCAAGGCTGGCTGACAGCATCGAATGAATAAAAAACAAAAAGTTTGTGACCTTTCCGAGATTCCGTTCAAAGCTAGGCGATGCTTGTCGCTGCCAGATCGAAACGTACTTGCCCCACACACCGAAGATGGCGTTTTTGTGGCTGATGACAAGTGCACACAAGAAGGTGCAAGCCTTTGCGACGGCAACCTTACACGTCACCTGGTAAAGTGCCCATTGCACGGA
>CAYLZS010000164.1:0-5064 GCA_964388065.1 uncultured Granulosicoccaceae bacterium | reverse complement strand
GGTCACTGACACGGTACCGGTAGACTTCAGCATTGTCAGACCAGGTGAATCACTAATAGATGATGAAGCCGGCGCACCACCGGTCACTGTGGGCTCATAAGCTAAACCCGGGAACAGCACTATGATTAGTACAGAAAATATTGAAATGGCTGGCTATGAGATCATGAAAAAAGCCGCCATAGATATTCCAGATGACTATCTCAATGGTATTAAGGCCACACAAAAGCAGGAAGTAAATCCCTTGTCTGGTTATGTTATTAAAACCATGATCGACAACTATGAAGCAGCAACTGAAGACCGTCGACCCATGTGTGCCGACACCGGGCTGCCGCGTTACTACGTAAAGATTGGTGACCAGGCACCATTGCATGGTGGATTTACCGGTATAGAAAGAGCATTGCGATCTGCCACCGCACGCGCCACCACAGATGTGCCGTTGCGACCCAACCGGGTGCATCCGCTGTGGCGCACGGAACACAATAACAATGTCGGCATTAATGCACCTGAAATAGAGTGGTCATTTGAACCGGATGCAGACTGGGTAGATGTAACCACAGTCCACAAAGGCGGGCTGTTTGGCACTGACTACCGTATGTTGTTTCCAGGCGACGGCATAGATGGCATCAAACGCTTTTTTCTCGATACGATGATTGCTTTTGGCAAGCGTGGTTTATGTTGTCAGCCTGCTATTGTCGGTGTCGGTATCGGCGGATCTAAAGATACCTGTATGCAGCTGGGCAAGCAGGCAGCCTGTCTGCGCTCTGTGGGTGAAGAAAACCCTGATCCTAAAATTGCAGAGCTTGAAAAAGAACTGATGAAGATGGGTAACAGCATTGGAATGGGACCGATGGGATTTGTCGGTTCATCCATGGTGGTAGACTGCCACATTGAAGTTGGCTATACGCACACCGGCGGTATGCCTGTCAGTGTTCATACGTTCTGTTTATCTTCCCGTCGTGCAACTGCCAGGTTGTATGCTGATGGTACTATCGAATACCGAACCGACCCAAAGTGGTTTACTCCATATATGCGAAGGGAGACCGTCGAATGGCCGACGAACTAGAAACACAGCAGCTTAAAGAAGTTGACCTGCAGTTACCGGCAACATCAGAAGCCATTGCAGATTTGCGTCCCGGTAACATCGTCTTTTTGACGGGTGTGGTGTATACCGCACGCGAAGGAGTTTATGACCGCGTATTAAATGACGGTGACTCTCTGCCTGCAGACCTTATCGCCACCAGCAATGTGAATTTTCACTGTTCACCCGCTGCATCACCAAAACCCGATGGGTCTTATAGTGTGGGAGGTGTTACAGCGACTGCGAGCTTTCGATTTTCAAAATATATGGCTGAATGGCTTGATCTTACCCAAACCAAAATTGTCATTGGCAAAGGTGGCATGTCAAAAGAGGATTATGAAACTGTTTTCGCACCGCGAGGTGCAATTTATCTGACGACAGTGGGTTATGGTACCGGGGCACTTTTAGGCAGAGGGGTTAAAAGTGTGCGCGATGTTCACTGGATTGATGACCTCGGTATCGCGCAGGCAATGTGGCTATTTGAAGTTGAGAAATTTGGTCCCTTTATTGTTGATAGTGATATTGCCGGTAATTCACTGTTCGCAGAGCAGGGTGATCTGGTGAATAAAAATATTGAGTCGCTTTACGATGGTCTGAAGAAGCCGACACTTCATCGCTATGGCGAAACCGACGATCGTACCGATGAGTTGATGTAGAGGGTTAGATTAAAAAACCACTCTATTGGAGGAGGGGTATATTGATTTTTAAGAATAAAGATAAATGTCCTAATTGTGAAAATAGAATACAAAAAACGTTAAAGCTAAAGCTTCTACGCTCAGCAGAAATACAATGCCCTTACTGCACAAAGGCGCTGTGCATAAATGAATCAAGAGCATTTTTATTTTCTCTCCCATTTCTCGTAGTATTCGCTCTTTTACTTAATGAATATACGAATTTGAGTAGAGGTTTAGCAATAGTATGTATCATTGCGTTTGTAGTGTTGTCGTATTATCCGGCACGTTCTATGGAAATACTATCAACACAATTGAGACTGTTAGAAAAGTAAGCTATTCCAGTAGCCCGAGTATCAATTGATAAATTATTATAGAAAATCTACAAGGCCATGCAGTTCGACAATTTACTCGCTGTCCAATTGTGTGCAGCTCGCTGCGCTCCCTTTGTCGCACACAATCGGCCAGCGCGTAAATTGCGACTGATGGCGACGGTATTAGTTTTCCTCTGAGACTGCGTTAAGTCTGCTGTGTATGCTGGTGTTCCGCTGCCTCTATAATTACACTGGGCAAATCACGCATATCGCGGCAAACATGGTTTGCAGTGGCACAGGCGGGGTAGCGTCTGGTTGGGATAAATACACTGAACATACCTGCATTGTTGGCACCTTCAATATCTGCGACCGGATTATCGCCAACAAATACGCACTCGGCTGGATTAACATCAAGGTTTTTACTGGCCAGTTCGAAGATTTCTTTATCCGGTTTTCTAAATCCGGCTGCTTCTGATACCAGTATTGTGTCAAAGAGACTGGTAAGGCCTAATGACTCGATCTTTTCTTCCTGAAACGGGGATCGGCCATTGGAGACAATGCCTGTTTTTAATCCCTGTGATTTGAGTACAGAGATTGATTCTGCGATATGTCGTCTGCCGACCACAAAACGTCCGAGCATTTCGTTATAGGTTTGCGTTAACTCGACAGCGGTATAGTCATCAATACTGAATTCTTTAACGAGCTCGGTGTAGACTTTCTCTTTGCCAACGCTGCCGTTGTTGTCCAGTTCGAGAAATCTTTGTGTGTATTTATCGCAGTCTTCATCGGGCAGGTTGAGATGTTCTGTAGATTGCCATGCCAGATAGAATTCCAGTGTTTTGGAGCGATCGAGCACCGTCTCATCCAGATCGAATAATACTGCTTTGATTTTCATCAGTGGCTAGCCTGTAGAGTTACCAATTGGGACCGTATTAGTAGTTAGCACGGTAGTCGAGAGTGAATTTATCAATGTCTTAACCACAATTGCACAGATGCGTCTTTTACTTGCCTTGACTGGGAACGCGAACTCAATAATATACTGAATTACAGTGTAGCGATAAGCTGGCGATCATTTGTGGAGAGCGTGTGATGGATTGCGGTGCAGAAGAAATAGCAATTGCTGAAAAAATCCTTGATCAGATGCTTGCGGCGGATGCGGCCAGAGACTATGACGCGTGGCTTGTGCCGTTCGATCCGGCAGAGCCGGTAGATAGTGATTTTACCAGAGAGTATTTTGAAACTGATACTGATGAAACTTTGCAGGAGGCAGGAGTGTATAAAAGCCGGGAATTCCTTTGTTGCATAAAAGGCGATGAAAGCAGCGTTGCAAGGAGTCTCAGGTTTGTCTGGAAAGGCACCTATGAAAAGAAAGAGTTCATTATTATTGTTGGCGTCCACCAGAGAGATGGTCACTGGTATGCAAATGAAGGCATGTGGCACTAATGCGCTTTGATCTGATAGCCAATTTCAGTCCCGGTGAAACCATACCCTGGACGCGAACGCTTGAAATGATACGGGAGCAAACCGGTCTTGCAGAGCAGGCAGGCTTTACGACCAGCTGGTTTACCGAGCACCACTTTGCTCACAACGGTTACATGAACGCGCCGCCCAATCCTATCCAGATGTGTACTCATATAGCCGCGAGGTTTGACAAAATCCGTGTCGGTACCTGTCCTGTGGTGCTGCCGGACTGGCATCCGCTAAGAGTCGCTGAGGATATCGCGATGTTGGATAATATGTCTCTGGGTCGTGTCGACTTCGGCGTTGCCAAAGGCATCAATGAGCGTGCAACTATCCAGTTTAACGTCGAAGGTGATCGTCGCGACAACGATAAAGTAATGCGACTGTATCTGGAGTCACTGGAAATTATTCACAAAGCATGGACCAATGAGGCTTTTACCCACAAAGGTGAATTTTATCAGTTTCCGGTACCGGGCTGGAAAGAAACCAACCGTTTTTTTGAGCCACACGATTCTCGTTACCATGATGAAGATGGTGAGTACAAAGCGATGTATGTTCATCCGCGGCCGTTTCAGGATCCACATCCGCCTGTCTGGCTAATGTCTAACGCACCACCGGCACACGGCATTGCCGGTGCACAGGGGCAGGGAGTTATTTCCATGTCTGCCGCGCCTAAGCGAACACTCGCCTGTTGGGAACCTTATCGGGAAGCTTTAAGCACTACCAAAGATTATGACGCCGCTTTAGGCGAGGGTGTTGGTGTTTGTATGGCTTTTTATGTGGGAGAGTCGATGGAGGAGGCGGAACAGACTATTCGTCCGGCGATCAATGCCTATTATGAATTTCTCGGTGGCTCACGCCCTGCGGGTGAATGGACTAAACACGGCTACCTCGATGTAGATGAGGACATGACAGCAGAAGATGAACGCTCTGACTGGTTCGATTTTTTAAACCGGCGCGGCATCATTGTGGTCGGTTCCGCTGAGTATGTTACTGAACGTTTCAAAGAGCGTCAGGAGACAATTGGTCTCGATCACCTGGTTTTAATGCAGCAATACACAGGTGTGCCTTACGCAAAGATACTCGCGAGCTGGGACAGACTGTTTGAGCAGGTAGTGCCACACTTCGGTACTCAGTCCATTGCGCAAAAGAGAGCACTGTCTAATGTCTGAGAATCATAATGCTTGAGAATCATAATGCTTGAAATCTGGGGCAGGCCTTATTCATCCAATGTAATACCGGTAATCTGGACGGCAGCCGAATGTGGCGTTGACTACAAGCTCAAGCTTGCCGGTGGCAGCTTTGGTCAGCTGGATACACCACAGTTTGGTGAAATGAATCCCAACCGTTTAATACCATCGATACGTGACGGCGACTTTGCCCTGTGGGAGTCGCATGTGATTGTGCGCTATCTGTGCGGCAAGTACGCTGCCGGCACATTGTGCCCTGACGATATCCGGCAAAGAGCGGTCGCTGACCAGTGGATGGAGTGGTGTGGCACGCTTGCGTTTCCACCAGTAATTCAGTTGTTTTTTGCCAC
>CAYLZS010000163.1:0-7202 GCA_964388065.1 uncultured Granulosicoccaceae bacterium | reverse complement strand
AACACTGCCTGCCCTGCCTGTGCTACTGCAGTCTGACCCGCCACTGCAGCCAGCCCTAATCCGTTCGCATGCATCGGCTGAAACACCGGTGCACCAAATCCGCCAATCACTCCACTCTGCCCGGGTGTACTACCTGCCCCTGAATTAATACCAGGCGTCAGCCCTCCCGGTAAACTATTCATACGCACCAAAACCTTACCCGCCAGTACATCACTGAACTTTCCAAGCGTATCGCTGAGCGTGTTATCCCTGCCTATCACTTGCTGCGCCAGTGATGACGCTATACCCGATGCCTCCGAGTAGTCTTTATTCTCTATCGCGCTTTCTAACGCTTTAACCTGCTCGGTAGCAGTACCCACAGACTCAAACACATCGATGATATGGCTGTGTTTACCCTGCGATAATTCACGTAGCAGTGCAGATGAACCACTCACATCTCCCGACTGTACGGCATCGATCAGGTTAGCAGCTGTACTGATTTGCTCTGGCAGTGCATGGCCACTGATATCCTGAGACAATCCAGAGGCTAATTCTGCCGCTGTAGAAAAATCGTTATTTTCTATCGCATCCTTCAGCGCTTCGACTTTGTGCACAGCACTGTCTGCTGTCTGAATGAAATTTAGTGCTGTGCTGTGCTTGCCATTAGTCAGATCATTAAGCAGTGTGGCCGAGGCTTGCACGTCACCTTCCTGAACCGCTTTGACCAGGTTCTGTACTGTAGTGACCTGCTCCGGTGGTACTTTGCCTGTGAGGTCCTGCGACAACGAAGATGCCAGCCCTACAGCTGTTGAGAAATCTTTGTTGTCGACTGCCTGTTTAATTTGTTCAACCGCATTGGCTGCTGTACCTGCTTTTGAAATCAGGTTGATTACCTGATTGTCGCCGCCGGTTAGTTCTTCCAGCAAAGCGGTAGAGGCTTCTACATCCCGTGCTTTAACCGCACTGACCAAATTTTCTACCGTGTTGGCGCGTGACTGCAGGGTATCGACAAACGCCTGACTATGGGTACTCAACGGCTGGCCAACAACATTCGCTGTTAGCCCGATTACATCATTAAACCGCCCATCGTCGTAGGCCTGGACGGCATTATCTACAGTAGATAGAGTGTTGGATAATGACTGCAGCTTTTGCTGTGTTTCCGGGTTAGTCACCTGGGATGAGGCGGTATCCAACAGCATGTTGGCGGCGGCCGCATAATCTTTGTTGTCGATCAGTTGATCAACTGTTTGTGCGTAGCGAATACCACTCTCAATTCGCTGCAGGGTTTCCTGAGTGCTTTGCGGGATATTGAGTTTGTCACCGAAGTTCTCACGCAGCAGGCCCAGCGCTTCACTGTAGTTACCAGTCTTTCTGGCGGTATCGATTTTTTCAATGACGTTGGTGTGTTTGTTGATGGTTTCAAGGAAGGCATCGCCCTCGGCACCTGTGAGGTCTTGCAATAGAGAAGTACCGCTGCTGATTGCACCAAACAGGTTGTCGCTTTCAATTGCCTGTTTGACGTTATCTACTTTAGCAACAGTGTTCAATACGTTGGCAGCCGTAGAATCTGCACCGAAATAGTTAGCAGCCAACGATGCAGCACCACTAAAATTCCCTTCTGATATCACCTGATGTGCCGCGCTGACACCTTTCGCCACATTGGCTACTGTAGAGGCAGTACCCACCCAGCTTGCCGTTGAACCCAATGCCTGACCCAGTTTGGCCGCACCACCAAACGCGCCTGCCACACCACCGGCTACCATGGCGATACTGCCGTGTTTAACACCCTGGTAAACACTGTATGCTGCTTTGACAACATTGATAACCCGCACAGCGACCTGCACTACTGGAATGGGGACAAACTGTGCCACCATTAAAATAGTATTGAACAGCTGGCTGTTCATGACTTTCTTAAAACCTTGTTTGGCAGCATCCCAGACTTTGCTCACACCATCCTTGATTGCACTGCCGACTTTTTTGATGCCTTTCTTAATGCCTTTTCCAATTTTCTTGATGCCTTTTTTGATCTTTGAAAAAAGCCCGTACTCCACTTCGACTTCCTTTCCATTAACCACAATGGTTCCGCTGTCGTTCTCGCTGCGCAGCTCACTTAGCTGAGCTTCTGATATCTCACCGCCGTGAGAGAGTATTGAGAATATATGGCCTTCATCTCCTGCCGCATCACTCAGGTTGATGCGCGCGTCCAGTGCGTGACCGACTTCTTCAGTCAGGATTTCTTCGGCTTTGGCTGGGTTAGAAGTCAGCAGATCACGGCTCAGGAAGATTGTGTCACTGTCTTTGCTGTAAGCACCCAGTCCGGCCGCACCACCTTGCTGACCGGAGATGTCTGTCAGGGTGGCACCGTCAACCAGCTCTATCTTCGGCATCCAGCTGAAATCACCGTTGAGGGTTTGCTGGCGGATGTTTTCGGCTTTGGAATAATCATAGGACTCACCAAAGCTCTTTTTCATCAGTGAGTGGAAGGCATCGTGATCTGATGCATTGTCTTTAAAGCGTGACTGGAATTGCTCTGTGATGTCAGTCAGGGCTTTGTCTTCACCCGATTGTGGCTGACTGGATTGCAGCTCAGATGTGTTGGCTTTGGTCTTTTGCTCTACGTAGTTCGCCATGATGGCTCGCATCAACGTATCTGCGTTGGCCATGGGATCGTCGTAGGTAAATCCGCCAGACGGGGGTTGCTGATTGGACTCTTTTGCGCCAAAACCTGCATCGAATTCGCTGGTCTTATTTTCGCGGCTAAAATCACCAGTGACTTTTGCGAGCCCCTTTCCACCAGTACCGACAGTCGCCGGGGGACGTTGCGCCAATCGCTGGTGTGATGGATTAATTTTCATGCTGCCGCTCCCTGAACTAATCTTATGGAAGCAGCTTACGGAATTCTGCGCGCCAGCGTAATTAGGGGAAACCCTATGATTTACAGTTTCATCGACTCCAGCCGCAAGAACGCTGGCAGCGAATCTCTTATGCAATGGCAGAATTATCTAAAAGTGTACAGATACCTGAACATCAACCACTCAAAATTCGTTCAAGATACTGGTCAATTGCACCGCTGTGCTCAGCAATCTCTTCAACCAGCAAGTCAAAGAAAAACGGCATTAATACAATTAGTACAATCAGTGCTGCCAGTGACTTCAAAGACATTGATAGAAAAAGCACATTTAGTTGCTGCGCATAACGGTTGATTAACCCCATAGCCAGATCAATAGCGAAAATCACGATGATAATGGGCGACGCTATCATCACCGTGAAAGTTAGAAATTTGGAAAACTCTGATTCAAATAATGCCAGTGAGGCGGCTGTTAAATCGCCGAGCGGCATATTTATCGGAAATGCCGCATAACTTTGCAAAATTGCACCAACAAGTAACAGCAGGCCACCTACCGCCAGAAATAGAAAATTAATCCAGAGGCTGAAAAACTCACCGAACAGAGTCACCTCATGTCCGCTCAATGGATCGAATATCATTGCCATTGATGAGCCAATCTGGGTATCAATTAGTACACCGGCCGCTTCAAAGGCCCACAGGTATACTCCAAAAAAAACACCAATGGTAATGCCTATAAAGGCTTCTTTTGTAAAAAGGTTTATCCACCGGGCGCTGGTAAACTCAGCAACATCTACCGATGGTTGAATAACTATGGATATTATCGCGAGGGTAACGAAAATCGAATTGCGTACAAGTGCGGGGATTGCTTCATTCGAGAATAATGGCAATACCAGAAAGGCTACAGAAATTCGAGTGGCAGACAGCGCGACCAGCAGCACTGCATTGGAAAAATCGTCGAAAAGCGCTATTTGTTCCAAAATACAGAGCAGCTACTGGGTGATTAACGTCGGGAACTCACTAAATATACGACTGGTGAACTCGAATAGCGTAGCCCCGGTAAATGATGCGGTAACAAATATTGTAATGACAACAGCAAAGAATTTTACTGCATATTGAAAGCTCTGTTCCTGCAGCTGAGTTGCCGCCTGCACAAAGGCAATCAAAAGCCCTACCAAAGCGGCGACAACTACCGGGGGTGCTGCCAACAGCATAACAAGCGTTAGCGCCTCCTGGGTGAGTTCCATCATATCATTCATTATGTATCACTCAATGCTTTGTGAATGCCAATCACAGATAAGACAAGACCAGTCCATGGGCAAGTTTTGCCCAGCCTTCTATCAGTACAAAAAGCAGTAATTTAAATGGCAGGGAGACAATGGTTGGAGACAGCATCATCATGCCCATAGATAACAAGATGTTTGAAATAACCAGGTCAACCACTATAAACGGTAAAAATATTAGAAACCCCATCTGAAAAGCTGCCGTAAGTTCACTCACTGTAAAAGCGGGAATAATAACAATGAAGTCCTCTGCAGTTAGCTCGGCTTGCCCTTGCTCATCTGCCATCTTTCTAATGGTTTTTAGAAAAAACTCTCTCTCCCTCGGAGATGCATGCTTTATAAGAAATTCTCTTAGCGGCTCTTTTGCAGCATCGGCAGCTGCGAGCATGCTGTCAGTACTGCTTGTGATATCAGACAAATCGGTAACATTACGCGACATCGCCTGCCCAACCGGGTACATCACATAAATAGTTAATACCAGGGCTAGTCCATTTAAAACTAAATTCGGTGGCACCTGCTGAACCCCGAGTGCATTGCGGAGTAAACTGAGTACTACTACGATCTTGGTAAAAGACGTCACCATAACCGCTACAAACGGTGCTAACGACAAAAGAACTACAGTAATTAGTGCCGAAGACGGGGAAAAGGTTGTTAAATCCATATCGACTTAGCCAGAGGTAACAATCTGGTTTACAGCGAGTACTCCACCACGGCCGTACGAGAGCAAAGCACCATGAGCTACTACACAATTTTCAGAAGTTAATGTCAGCTGTGACGTGTCGAGCGGTATTTTTATATTTTCAGAACTGCCCAGCAACTTGTTTATTGGTACTTTACAAGGGTTTTGGCAATACACACTGACTCTATGACAACTACGATCATTATCTTCCAATTCCGAACCAGCATCACTTTTAATCGGAACTTCTGTTTGGGAGGTCTGACTATTTTTCAAAGAAAATAAAACTTCTGTCGATGTACTTTTCCACACTACAGTGCCTGGCATATTAAACGGCAGGTCGGGAGTAATACTATCAATATCGATGAACCATTCAGATTCATATGACTTCGGCAGTAAAACTACCGCTCCACTTTCAAGCAACCCAAACTCTTCTGCGGATATTTCAAAGTCATCAAGCTTTACCTGCAGCAGAACAGCGGAGCTGTCGATGCTTAGAACTGCGTCAAGTTCATCGTTAAGTGGAGCGAGCTCGGTAAAAGAGCTTACCGGAAATATCGCCGCGACCTTTCGAGGTGATTCATGCTGGATGTTGTCAATTGTATTTCCCGACTCGCCGCTGGTGTTTTCAGTAGCGTCGGACTTTAGTGTCAGGTTTAGTTGAATTCCGGTTTCAACAGGTTCGTTACATGGCATGAGATCGAGGTCTATCTTCTGCCATAGCTCTATGGCCTGGACAAAAAAGCTCTGAGTTAGACACCAGCGCTGCCTGCTGAAACACACAATGCGGACCAGCGAGGTTGTGCTGTTCCGCCTCACTTATTTCAAAGCCAATATAAACAGGACCCAAGCGGGTGCCAGATTCGAACCAGCAATATGTTGTGCTGTGATCTAGCGACATGCCATCATCATCTTGAATAGTTCCGGATGGGTTCGTATGCCCAGTTTCTTTACTGCACGGCCTCTGTACAGTTCAACAGTTTTTACACTGATATTGAGTTCGAGACCGATATTGGCATTTTTCTCACCAGTCAATACAAGCTCTATGATCTGTTTTTCACGTTCAGAAAGTGTTTCAAGCTTTTGTTTAAATTCATCAACATCTGTTTGAGACTGTTTCATACCGCGAGACAGTTGTACTTCTGATGAAAATGCTTTTTCCAGTGCACTATCGAGCGCTTCGTCCTGCAGGGGTTTTTCAAGAAATGTCAGCGCGCCTTTTTTCATCGCTTCAACGGCAAGTGGTACATCTCCGTGGCCAGTCATGTATACCACGGGAAGATCAATGGCGCGGGCGTTCATTGTGTCATGAAGATCCAGACCACTCATACCAGGCATACGTACATCCAACAACACACAACAGGGTCTGGCTTTTTCTACTTTATCGAATTCATCCAGTGCAACCTCCGAATTATCGAATCCTTTGGCATCATAACCGACACCTTCAAGCATCCAGACCGTGGATTCGAGAAAATCTTTGTTGTCATCGACAACCAAAACCAGCTTGTCATTCATTATGCGAATCCTGTTTTTAGTCTAGCTGTCAGTTGCAGCTACGCTCTGCTGCGGGCAGCAGTACAGATGCTGTGCAGCCACCCGTGTCGTTAGGCATTAGCCATAGTTTGCCCTGATGCAATTCAACGAACGATCTGCAGATATTCAATCCAACACCCATGCCCTGTGTCTTCTGTGTAACGAAGGGTACGAATATATTATCCTGTGCTGTGTCAGATAAACCGTGACCGTTATCTGTAATTTCTATTTGTACTTCGTTTCCTTGCAAAAACGCACATATTTTCAGTTCATTTAGTGAACGCGAGGAGTCCCGCATCGAATCTACTGCGTTGCGTATAAGATTAGTAAATACCTGTTGCAACATGGTGGCGTCAGCATTCACCCATATTTTATTTTCGACTGGCACCAGCTCGACTTTCACACTTGCATTCATCAAAACCCAATCAAGCAGCTGTATTGAATCTTCCAGTAGTTTTTGCACATCGCAATCAACTCGATTGGGTTGCCGGGACGATGTAAAGTCACGAATTCTCGATACTATACGGGCCGCAAAACTCGTTTGTTCAAGCGCTCTGTCAATCGCGGTGATGTACTCATCTGGTAGTGACTCTGTGCGACTCAGCCGAGCCTTTAGCCCTTTTAGGATATTGGCGATTGAACCGACGGGCTGATTAATTTCATGCGCAAGCGTAGTTGCCATCTCGCTGACAGTTATTGTGCGTGACGTAGTGAACAGCTGCTCACGATCTGCCATGTACTTGCTGAACTGTGCAAAAGTATCGGTATTGGCGGTAACCATTAGCCCAAGGAGATCGTCGCGAATAAACGCCAGTTGGCACTGATGCGGTTTCCCTTCAATCATGACGGAAACTGCGGACTTAAATTGTACGGGCTTAGTAGTGCC
>CAYLZS010000162.1:0-9031 GCA_964388065.1 uncultured Granulosicoccaceae bacterium | reverse complement strand
AACACTTTTCTTCGCCAGAGCCGCCATGGCCGCGTTGGAAAAACTCGACGTATGACCTATATGCCTGCGTTTTTCCGCCTTGCCCTGACGACTCTGGCTGTGAAAAGTTTGTTACCGAACTTTCCGCACGCCCCACTAGCTAAACACATCGAGATTTTCGGTATAGTCGTGATACTCTTCCCGACGATAACCGGCACACCAGCACGGTAAACTCCAGTCGCATTGCAATGCTCACATTTTTCGAAAAACTAACCACTGCTTATCCTGCGGAAGATCCGTCGACACCGCCTGCAAACCTGTTTTCCTTTTTCCGCCACTACAGTCGCGGCATGGAAAAACCGTTGGGCATACTCGCCGGATTAACGGCCACAATGGCAGTGCTGGAAGTGATGCTGTTTGGTTTTCTCGGACAACTGGTTGACTGGCTCGCAGATAAAAACCCGGACACCTTTTTCGCTGAAGAAAGCCACACGCTGTGGTGGATGACATTCGTTTTACTGATCGCACTGCCACTGGTGACACTGTTGCATACACTCATCAACCATCAGGCGTTGTTGGGCAACTACCCAATGGCCATACGCTGGACCGCACACCGATACCTTTTAAAGCAAAGCCTGGCATTCTACCAAAATGACTTTGCCGGTCGCATCGCAACCAAAGTGATGCAAACGTCATTGTCCATACGAGAAGCAGTGATGAAATTGCTTGACGTATTTGTCTATGTGGTAGTGTATTTCTCATCAATGCTTGTGGTTGTCATGCAGTCGAGCCCCATTCTGATGCTGCCACTGTGTGTCTGGCTGTGTCTATATATCGCAGCACAGTGTTACTTCATTCCAAAACTAAAAAGAGTATCGACTCTGCAGGCAGATGCCCGATCATTAATGACCGGCAGAATTGTCGACAGCTACACCAATATTACCACTGTAAAATTGTTTGCCCATACAGAGCGTGAAACCGACTACGCAAGGTTTGCTATGGATGGATTTCTCGAAACTGTATACAGGCAAATGCGACTGTCGACTGGTATAGAAATTTGTCTGAGCTTTCTTAATTACTTATTGATCTTCAGCCTCGCTGCCATCTCCATCGCATTGTGGTTAAACGACGCTATTACTATTGGTGCAATCGCTATTTCCATTAGCCTGGCACTTCGCCTGAATGGCATGTCTCACTGGATTATGTGGGAACTAAGTGCATTGTTCGAGCACATCGGCAGCACTATTGATGGCAGAAATACATTATCGAAACCGCTGGCAGTTACTGATAAAAATAATGCATCGGAGCTAACAGTGCCGCACGGGGAAATTCGCTTTGACTCGGTTGAGTTTAACTACGGTGGTGATGAACAGGTCCTCAAAAACCTGCAAATAACGATTAAACCGGGAGAGAAAGTCGGTGTTGTTGGTCGCTCCGGTGCCGGTAAATCAACGCTGGTTAATTTACTGATGCGATTTCATGATGTTGAAGATGGCAGCATCTCGATAGACGGACAAAACCTGCGGGATGTCACGCAAAACAGTTTGCGCAGGCAGATCGGCATGGTCACTCAGGATACCTCTCTACTGCATCGAACAGTGCGTGAAAACATTCTGTACGGAAGACCAGATGCAACAGAGCAGCAAATGATAGAAGCTGCCAGCAAAGCAGAAGCGCACGAGTTTATTTTGAAACTCAGTGACCCGGACGGTAACGAGGGCTACGACGCGCAGGTCGGTGAACGCGGAGTAAAACTATCGGGCGGACAAAGACAGCGCATTGCAATTGCCCGCGTGCTGTTGAAAAATGCACCGATACTGGTACTCGATGAAGCAACGGCTGCACTCGATTCCGAAGTCGAGGCAGAAATACAAAAAAGCTTCACAAGACTAATGCAAGACAAAACAGTCATAGCCATCGCACACCGACTATCGACGATTGCCGCAATGGACAGATTGATCGTGATGGACCTCGGCCAGATTATCGAGCAGGGATCGCACGACGAACTGATCAAACTCGATGGACTTTATGCAAGTCTCTGGCACCGACAAACATCAGGCTTTTTGGGTATTGAAGAAAACCCTGTAGAAGATGATTCACCGCATTAGACTGCGATACACAGACAAACTAAATTCACTTCTTGCTATGCGTCTGTAAATACTGACTTATGCGATCTACAAAAGGCACATCGGCGTCACTTAACTGGAGTGACTTCAGTTCATCCACTGAACACCATTGAAGCTTGTCGTGATCGGTTGGTTGAAACTCACCTTGCCAGTTGCACACTACAAAGCAATGTAAATCGATTGTTAGGGTATTAGTTTTGTGGGAATGGTAACCGAGTGACTGGCCCACTTCAATGCTGACGCTCAGCTCTTCGGCTATTTCTCGAATCAGGGCCATCTCAAAGGATTCTTCGGGATGTCTTTTACCACCCGGAAACTCCCATTGACCCGCGTTCGACAGACCACTTTTCTTTCGCGCCGCGAGAAACTTGTTGTCACGCTGAAAAACAGCTGCCGCGACTTCAAGCGACCTCACGATTAATGAAGGCTGGAAACGCCGCTACTCTTCTTCAAGATCATCGAGCTCGTCTAACTCATCAAGCTGGTCTAACTCATCAAGCTGATCCAGCAAATCCATTTCTTCGCTTTCGGTTGCAGTTCTTGTTTCCGGATCTGCGGCGACGTAATCAATCTTATCGCAATCATCTACCTGACATCGGCGATAAGCAAGATAAGATTCGCGGGCAAACACATAGGGATCCAACGCTACCTGCTGCAGCAGTTCTTCCTTGCCTAGAAGTTCGGTACGCTGATCGACAATACCCAACGCCACCAGTTCAGAGATTGAATCAACACCGGATACCTGACCCACAGCGCCAAGTGTTTCCATTTGCAGGTAGGTATCAAGCGCAGTACCAAAGGCGCTGCGCATAGTTCTTGGACCCAGAAGTGGCAGTACGATGTACGGACCTTCCGGCACACCCCAGACTCCGAGTGTCTGTCCAAAATCTTCGTTGTTTTTTTCGAGATCAACTTTTGATGCAACATCAAAAAGTCCACCCAGTCCAACAACCGAATTAAGCGCCAGACGCGATGAGTCACTCATTGCCTGCTCGACCTTACCCTGCAACGCAGAGTTGGCTGCAACGCCAACATCACCCAGATTGCTGAAAAAGTTGCGAACCCCCGCCCGAACAATAGACGGTGTGTACTCTACATAAGACTCCGCAATTGGCTTAAGTGCCTTTTCATCCAGCCGCATGTTGAAGTTAAACATCATGCGGTTATATTTTTCCAGCGGGTCGTGGGGAGTAACTTCAATTTCCGCCGTACTGTCTGTGTCACCGGTATCGGCGTCATCATTAAACAGGTCGGCAACCACGGTTTCAGCAGCCACAGAAACGGCCGCGGAAAGCAGTTCTTTGTCGAAGAGGCGGAACAGGCTGCCCTCAGCTGATGCGGGAGACGCCAGTGCCAGGCTAAACATCAACCACGTTGTTACGAGCAAATTTTTCATATTTCATCCATCACAGGCATTTTCGACCCGATCTTTCCACTCTGTGGGCAAACGATCAGGAATCAAGCCATTGTTATCATATTCTGCAAATTCCTGCGACCTCCCCGGTTAGACTCGACAAAATCGGGAAAATGCAGAGTTCCGCAGCAGCAAGCCGTGGCATCAGGCCTAATTGACCATCGTTGAGGGTTATAATAACCCACTCCATCCACCGTAAACTGAACCACATTCCAGGACATTCACAATGACGCTCACCGCTTCGGTCCAGGCGTTCGTTCTCCACTTTGGGGAAATGGGCAGTCGCTGGGGTATTAATCGCACAGTCGGCCAGATTTACGCGTTGCTGTTCCTGTCTCGCGATCCATTAAACGCCGATCAAATCACCGAGACACTCGGTATCTCGCGCAGCAATACCAGCATGGGTCTGAAAGAGCTCCAGTCGTGGCGGCTGGTCAGGCTGCAACACCTGCCCGGGGATCGCAGAGAGTACTTTTCTACACCTGAAGATATTATCGAGATCGCGCTCACTCTGGTTGAAGAGAGAAGAAAACGGGAGCTCGATCCAACGCTCACACTGTTGCGTCAGACCCTGATGGAAGAGCCGGCAGATACTGCAGAAGAGCATGCACATGATCGCATGCAGCAAATGTGTGATTTGATGGAGATGGTCTCAAGCTGGTCACACGATATTCAACAGTTGTCACCACAGGAGGTCGAGCGCTTATTAAAGCTTGGACGCGCCGTGCCACACTTGCTCAAAATGAAAGATAAATTTTCCGTTGTTAAGAAAAGTTCAGACAACGAAAACTGATATCTAAACTATTACAACAGCTACGTATCATGGAAAAAAAGTCACCCGATGGCACAGGCTTTATCAACGTCATGAAAAGTGCAATCGCTGCAGCATTTGGTGTTCAATCATCAAAAAATCGTGAACGGGATTTCAAGCACGGCAAACCTATACACTTTATCGTTGCCGGCATTCTGCTAACCATTGCGTTTCTCTTATTGATTGGGTTGTTTGTCAGAGTGATGATATCAACCAACACCTGATAGAACTGCCATAAGCATAGAAACTGGTTCTGTCGGGACTACTGTCTGTCCAACCGGTCAAGCGCACGATTTACACTATCTGCACTGATACCTTCATCAACTGCTTTTTTCGAATTCGAATTTGAATCTGACGGACTCCAGACTGGCGAGAGATCCCAGTTCTGCCACTCCTGAGAATCCTGTGTCTTTTTACCGGAATCGTCAGAGGGGTCGTTTTTTTTCATTTCATGCAACGCATCTTTCATGCGCTGATGGTCTTCGGTGTTAGTCAACTCGCCACGAGCCAGTCGATCTTTAAACTCATTACTCATTGAGCAGTGTCCTGATAGGTGTAATAAACAATTCATTGAACATCGTTACATCACAACCGCACCAGTGTATCCCGATTTGCGTTCACGTGCGGTGATGCAGTCAGCATCCTTAAAAATCAAGCGAACATATAACTGTTAAATCACTCCGCAAATCTTTGCAGCAGTGCTTAAAACCTGTGGACTGGCGCTCAATATTTTGCCACACATCGCATTTAAGTTTACTGTGTCAGAGAACTGATTGTCCGCTTCACGTACGCTCGCGGCTGTTTTTTTCAGGGGCTTTGCCATGGGCAGCTTATCAACAAGGACGGCATCTATCGTATTCGCAGCTATTGCTGCTACCAGCGGAAATGCCATTGCCGCTCAATGCGGTGATGCACTCCAACAGCGCGACAGCAGCGATTACTTTGACATTCAACCGACATTGCTCGATGAAACCGAACTCGATCAGGTTCGAAAATTCGCTAAACAACTGAACGGTGTATGGCACGGAACCGGTTCGGAAGTTAAGTGCGTAATCCCGAATGAACTGTTGCCATCAAGCAGTAATAACTACAGAGTTGAGGCCGAAATTACTCAACACTTTAACGGCAGATCGATATTGGAAGTCGCGCAACACTCCAAGGAATTTACAAACCTCGATCTCATTGACCTCTCACCTGATACAGAAAATAACGACTTCACTCTTACTGGTGGACAGGGCCAGGGAAGAGGACTCAGAAACTTCAGTGTGGAAGTATCAAATACCGACTCACTGGTATATGACGAGAAGTATCGCGTCTTTACACCACGTCAGGTAACGAGGCTCAGTGGAGGGGTTCTGGAAACGGTGGACCGGGCGGCTGTACGTCTCGTGCACGAGATAAAAACCGTATCATTCGATCACAGTGCTGACACAATAACCGTAAATCGCGATGTTTATGTCAACGGATACTTCAGCGCAAATCAGGAATGGCAGCTTTCTCGCTACTAATCAATACCTGATTATGATTAGGCAGTTCTCTACTGCCAAAAACGGAAATCAAAAAACTCGGGCTTAGCCCGAGTTTTTTGTATCTACTCGGCCGAGAGATGACTCAAGCACATAACCTGTGATGGACGAACCATCATTGGTACCTATATGAATCCACTTACCACGCCTCTCGAATGCGGTAACAATAACCCCGCGCCCGAGTGAAAGCAGCGTTTTTGATTGCCTGGTCGGTGACGCCTTTAACTCTGTGAAATCTGCCAGCACTGAACGCAGTGGAAGCAGCTTACCTTTGGAACCTGCGGGGATTGCAGAACTACCGGTAGGTGCCGGTACCGGCTCGATCGCCGCCACAGAAGATACAACTACCGTATCTGCCGCTTCATCAATTGCTGGAGTAGTTGCCAGCGCAGCCACGACTCGCTCTTCCTGATCTCTGCCAAACAGCGAGGCAGGTGCTATTGCGCGGGTGGCAACCGTTGTCACAACAGGCTCTGAAGCCTGCTCGCTTATGACCACCTCTTCATTGGCAATCTCCGCCTGCGGCAACGGTGCTGCTTGCACAACTGCTTCATCGATCGGTTGCGGTCGAACTGTTTCAACCGGCGTCGGCTGCACTGATGCAACGACGTCAGGTTCGCTTACCGTTGTTTCAATCGGGGTTTCAATCGGGGTTTCCAATTCCGCCACCGCTTCAGGTTTTGCCATTTCCTGATCATCTGTTTCTACCTCAGCTACAGTTTGCTCAGCTGACTGATCCGGGTTCGATTGGTTGATCACAGCTGGTGCTTCTGCCAACTTTTCATCGGCGGCCGCTTCCTCAAGACTGTGAATATTAAAAATATGCTTGGTAGGTTGTTCACCCGCATAACCGTCCATAGAGACGATCTCCTGCGGCGAGAGCTCTGGCAGACTTCCGTAAGCCAGCATACCCAGAAAAAACACTACGGCAATACCGCCGCCAATTATCAAACCAGGAGGCTGGGAATCTTTCGCAAGCCTCGGCGCTTCTGATAGATCGCGCTCGTCGAAATCGTGATTGTGGGATGGCATCAGGCTACCTTCTGGCGCATCGTTTTCTAAACGATTGTATTAATTTTGATACAAGCTGGCGGTATTATAAAGACATTTCCCGCAAACTTTAACTTATTATCGACCACACCTTTCGTAAATGGGCGAAACTACCGAAAAACGCGAAGCAGCTAACGTTCTGCTGCGCATACTATCGTTACACCCGGCCAGAGCCGGACCACCAGATAAACCGCAGAAACGTCATAAGAAGCAGACAACCGCAATGCTGGCTATTAGCGAGATTTTACAGCGCCCAGGCGCATCAGGGAAAATGCAGTGAACGCCTCTGCTGAAAGAAATATCAATCTCTACCCGATTTACCGCGCCGCATCAGACGCAATGGCCTGGCTGCCGGTATTTTTTCTCTTTTTCAGCGAGCACCTGACTTTACCGCAAGTGCTAATGCTGGAAGCAGTCTACTACATTTCGGTCGTTATCCTCGAAGTACCCTCGGGATACCTGTCCGACCTTGTCGGCCGGCGTCGCACTTTACTGTTTTCAGGTCTCGCCATATTGGCAGCTTACGTCTGCTTCCTGCTGGCCAATGAATTTGCAGCATTTGCCGCCGGGCAAATACTGGTTGCCTTCAGTATGGCTTTTCGCTCAGGCACCGATACCGCACTGCACTACGAGTCATTGGATGCACTGGGACGCAGCGATGAATACGGTGACAGAGAAGCGATTGCCGGCAAGTATGGCTTTGCAGCTACAGCGATCGCGGCCCTTGCCGGCGGCATACTCGGAAGTTTTAATCTGGCCTGGCCGTATCTGTTTACTTTACTGACCGCTGCAATTTCTTTGTACATTGTTTTCTCTTTCATAGAGCCTGGCAAGGGCCGGAACGCAAGCTCGAGCCATGGCACAGACGGCGGCTTTATAACTCAGCTTGGCCACTGCATCAGCTATCTGAAAAAGCCACTTCTTTTTTGGCTGCTACTGTACTCAATGTACATGACAACGTTCGTACATGTACCGTATGAGTTATATCAACCCTACCTTCGACTACTGGATGATCGCAATCAGCTCGCAGGTGCAAGTGCACCACTGGTGGCTGGTATTCTTTTCGCGCTAACTGCCATTGTTGCGTCCATTACCTCTACATACAGTATGATTTGGCAGCGACGTATAGGGTTACTGCCACTTTTAACAAGTGCTGCTGCAATTGAACTGGCAATTATTGCAGCAATGGCAATACTGCTGCATCCGGTAGTAGCATTGCTTGTTATAATACGCAGTGGTCCGATGGCAGTTATTAAAGCACCGGTAAATTCCGCTATCGCGCCACACATAGAAAACCGGCACCGCGCCACTTACCTGTCCATTCAAAGTCTCGCAGGCAGACTTGCATTCGCCTCCTTGTTATTCAGTTTTTCACTATTGGTAACAGAGAGTGATCAGGCAGACTGGAATTCTTTGTCTCTGTTGCTAAAGGTATCTGCAGTCGCAGGACTTGCAGGCCTTACTGCACTGTACTTCACTTCAAAAAAACTAAATACATCCAGCTCAGAATGACATTAACGTGAATCGCAGTCAGGCAGTGGTGTCAGTATTAGCAGGTGCGGTATGCATGAGTTTTGCAGGCCTGTGCGTAAGATTGATAGAGAATGCTGATGGATACCAGATTCTTACTTTTCGCGGCATCGCCCAGGCTGCAGTTGTCTGGTTTGTCGCCTGCTTCACCCGCAAAATCAAACCTCTGCAGTTTGTTAAAGACTTCGACCGCACTGATGTTCTTATTGGTGCATTGATGGCTTGTGCTTTTTGCTTCTATGTATTTTCGCTGTTAAAAACATCAGTCGCCTCAACGCTGTTTATTCTCAGCATCGCGCCGGTTTTTGCCGCACTGTTAGGCTGGCTTGTAATTAACGAAAAACCTACTTTTATAAACTGCATTGCCATCGCAGGGGCACTGGCAGGTGTCCTGGTAATGGTCGGTGCTGGCGTCGATTTGGGTCGTACCGCCGGGAATCTATTTGCTGTGATTTCAGCACTTACCTTTGCATGCATGCTGGTTATCGCACGCAAGTCGAATAAAAAAGATGTGCTGGCCGGTAACTTTCTCGGTGCCGTTCTGGCGAGTATCGCGATGGGCACATTCGCACTCACGATCGGACGCGGCTTATCC
>CAYLZS010000161.1:0-5563 GCA_964388065.1 uncultured Granulosicoccaceae bacterium | reverse complement strand
CTGCCCAGTCGAATTGCCGCCAACGGAGACCGCGATGGATTGCCTAATGTGTTAATGGAAGCGGCATCGCAAAAGTTACCGATCATTGCGACCTCTGTCTCCGCTATACCGGAATTTCTGCAGCATGATGTACATGCTTTATTGTCGGATGATACTGCTGAGGCGCTGGCTGCTGCGATGGTTGAACTTGCAGAAAATCAGACCAAACGTGTATCAATGGCTGACGCCGCCTACCAACGTCTGGTGGATGATTTTGGTATGGATGCAGGAATCAACGTTTTGGACCAGCGCCTGAATAAAATCTGTTCTGTAGCGTAGTGACTGCATCGGTGAAACAGCTGGCTTTTTATGCTCCGCTAAAATCACCGGATCATCCTGTACCCTCCGGCGATCGCGAGATAGCGCAAAGCCTGATGGCAGCTCTGGCAACGAACTCTTTGGGTTTAAAGGTATGCCTTGCATCACAACTGCGGTGTTATGACGGGCAGGGTGATGAGTCTGTACAGCAGAATATCAGTGACCAGGCCAGTGTCGAAATAGAGAGGATACTCGCATCGGCTGGTAACTGGCAGGCATGGGTCACCTATCACAATTACTATAAAGCGCCTGATCTTATTGGTCATGCGGTTAGTCAGCGATTACAAATACCGTATCTGCTGATTGAGGCGAGTATCGCTAAAAGTCGATTGAATGGACCGTGGGCGGACTTTGCAGTAAAGGCAGATGCAGCCACCGCATCTGCCGATGTGGTTTTTTATCTGACTGAAAGAGACCGGGTGGCACTTGAGCAATACCGACCTGAAGATCAAAAGCTTGTACATCTGGCACCGTTTTTAAATCAGACAGCGCTTCCTCCGGATGTTGCAGTACAAAGAAAAAACAAACGGCTGCTCGCAGTTGGTATGCATCGCTATGGTGACAAGCTCGAATCCTACCGCATTATTGCCGCAGCACTGAGTCACATTGAAACTACTGATTGGCAGTTGCACATCATAGGTGATGGGCCAGCTCGCGCGGAGGTGGAGTCAATGTTTGCACCATACGGCAAGCAGGTAGAGTTTCTGGGTCAGTGTGATCGCGATGATGTGAACATTGCCTACCAGCAGGCTTCGGTTTTTGTTTGGCCCGGTGTGAATGAAGCTTTTGGAATGGTTTATCTGGAAGCGCAGGCGGCCGGACTGCCTGTGGTCGCACAGGATCGCCCGGGGGTACGGGAAGTTATAGCGACATCGGAGTCGCTGCTGCCGGTGGGTGATCCGCAGTCTATAGCGCGTACAATAGACCGACTACTTGCCAGCCCTTCGGAGCACCAGTCAATGGCGCAGGCAGGTCGGGAATTTGTCAGTAGTCGGCATTTGCTGGATAGTGCAGCGCGTACACTGTCTGAACAACTAGTCTGTCTGAATAACTGGCCTGGGTAGCATCGTATACATGATTCGTTTAGCCGTAATAAGACATGGACGTACCGAGTGGAATCGCGATGGTAAAATTCAGGGCCACAGAGATATTCCGCTTGAGCCTGAAGCAATTGCGGAGCTTGCAAGCTATCGTTTGCCATCTGACTGGCAAGATGCAGCATTGGTGTCGAGTCCCTTGAATCGCGCGCAACATACAGCAGAGCTAATCACGCAAAGAAAGCCGCGTATAGAACCTGCATTAATTGAAATGGATTACGGTGACTGGGAAGGGCAGCGCAGCATTGATCTTGGCGCAGATCCTGATTCCGGGTTCCGGCACTTGCCGGAGTGGGGTTGGGATTATCAGCCGCCCAATGGTGAAAGCCCGGCACATGTCCGGGACAGACTTGCACCGTGGGTAGCAAGCCTTCGAGAAGATACGATTGCCGTATGCCATATCGGTGTAATGCGGGTACTGTTGGCGGTAGCGCATGACTGGCCTTTTAAGGGCACGCCGCCTTTTACCATTAAGCGCAATTCACTCTATTGCATGGAAGTGACAGATACGCTCGAACCAATAGATCCGTTACGTGTCAGGCTGGTCAGTAGAGACTCCGAATAGTGTTTGTAATGTAGACACGATGAATATATTAATTGTTGTCACCCATTTATTAGGCAGCGGACACTTGCGACGTGCGATCAATCTGGCGCAGGAGTTTGTCACCTCTGGTCATAGCGTCACTTTGGCCAGCGGCGGGCTGCCAGTAAAAAACTTCAGCACCGAAGGGTTTGCGCTCGAGCAATTACCGCCATTGCGTTCAGATGGTACAAACTTTACCCGTTTGCTGGATGCCGACGGTGACGTTGCGGATGACCGGTATTTACAAGCCAGGGAAGATAGACTCAGGGAGATAGTTAAAAGCCTGCAACCAGAAGTCATTATAACCGAGCTGTTTCCGTTTGGCCGTCGTATGTTGCGCCGCGAATTCATCGGCTTGCTCGAGGCGGCTCAATCGATACCTTCTGTGCCCGCTGTGTTATCGTCCGTACGGGATATTCTGGCAGCTCCATCGAGTGAAAAAAAAGCGCTGCAGACAGAATCATTAATTGAAAAATACTACGATGGTGTATTGGTTCACTCAGACCCGGCAACAACACCGCTTGGTGTCAGTTGGCCGGTAACTGATTTAATACAGTCGAAGCTTTTTTATACCGGTTATGTAGCACAGTCGGTGAGTGAATACACAACTAACAAAAACACCGCAGAAATAATTGTTAGTGCCGGTGGTGGTTCGGTTGGCAGGCGAGTCTATGAAACAGCCATTGAAGCAGCACGTCTATCTTCGAGAACTCCGTGGAGAATACTGGTAGGTGGTAGTGATGCGCAGCAGGAGGTGGCGCGACTACAAACTCTTGCGGCAAGTTCGGGTACGGATTCGACAACTCACATCGAACCCAATCGCCCCGATTTTAGAGAGCTTTTAAGTCGTGCTGCCTGCTCAGTAAGTATGTGTGGTTACAATACCGCGATCGATCTGTTGTTAACAGGTACACCTGGTGTGCTTATTCCCTTCGATGCCGGAGGTGAAAAGGAGCAAACATTGCGTGCTGCCAGTTTGTCGGAGCGTGCAGCTTATAAGCTGTTGCTCGATAAAGACCTGACTGCTGAATCCCTGCAGCAGGCAGTCGCACAGGCAACTGAGGCAGGCAGGTTTGCTACGGATAAAAAGCAGTTTAACGGTGCGCTTGAAACTGTGCGCTTTGCCACCAGATTAGCAGAGCAAAAGCGTTAATAATGATGGGTATCATAAAATTCAAACTGGCAGGAGATTGTTAACGTGAATTCTTTTGATGCGGTTGCACAAGTGCTGGATGGCAGACAAGCGCCACTAAAGGTGTTTTTCCGAAACGATGACGGAGGCTGGGCAGATGAGCGTCTGCAAAAACTGGCCAGTGAGTTCATTCAGCAGGACTTACCGCTTGATATTGCGGTAATACCTGATGCACTGTCACAGGAATCGATAGATGTTATTACCGGCTTGCTGGCAGACAGTAACCGTATTGCTATTCACCAGCATGGCTTTAGTCATGTTAATCATCAATTGTCAGGCCGATCATGTGAGTTTGGCAGTGATCGAAATTACGAACAGCAACTGGGCGATATAGCTCGTGGTCAGGAACAACTCGCAGCCGCTTTCAGTGCGCAGGTAACTCCAATTTTTACCCCGCCATGGAACCGCTGTACCAGTGATACGGCTGTTGCATTGCATTCGCTTGGCTTTCAACAGCTATCAAGAATTATCAATTCAGAACCGATCGAAAATGTAATTCCTGAAATGCCGGTAGCAATTGACTGGTTAAAAAAGCGCAAGGGTGAGCGGTTGAATACTGTGCAGCTTACAGACTATATTTGTAGTCTGCTGAATACAGATGATGAAGTAATTGGTGTGATGCTGCATCATGAACACATGGATCAGGAAAACCGGAATTTACTGAAACAGTTTATTGAAACACTCAGAGCGTCGCAGAGTGTATCCTTTCATTCAATGATGGATATTGCGGGTTAAACCGACGACCGGTCCCGGCAAGTTAAAAGTGACTTTTGCAGAGAAAGAACTATGAGTCGACTCGACAGTTTCATCCGCCGTATGACGGCACAAAGAGATATCCTTAATCAGGTAGCTGAACAGTCTTTATTGCCTGAATCCGGTGATATTCTTGAGCTGGGTCTTGGAAATGGCAGAACTTACAGTCATCTGCGGGAAGTGTTTCCGGGCCGTAGAATTTTGGTATTTGATCGTGCAGTAATGGCCCACTCCTCGTGCATTCCGGAAGACGGAGATATGGTTATTGGCGAAATAGCGGAAACTGCAAAAGAGTATACGGGTATGGAAGCCGCCATGGCCCACGCAGATATCGGTAGTGGCAGCGACGAGATAGATGCAGTGACAGTACAGTGGTTGCCGCCACTGATGGCAGGTCTGATAGCTACCGGTGGTATCGCGTTGAGCGGATTGCCACTGGAGCACGACAATCTGAGTCAGCTTCCGATTCCGGATTCCATTGATAGCAAACGCTATTTTTTATATCGGAAAATATAGGCCCTAATATACAGGCCAAAAGATATAGGGCCCAAAATATAGGTCCCAAAATATAGGTCCCAAAATATAGGTAAATAAATATGGGAATGTTGATTGAGTAATAAACCCATCGCGCAGACTGGCTATCCGGATGTTTGAATTTGATCAATACAGTGCAGCGGAACCAAGCGCTGCAATTCAGCCGAGTGAAAAAATATCGTTTGCAACCGGTATTCGTCAACGCTCGCTATTAATCTGGAGCGAGCACTGTGTCGAGTGTGCGGCACCTGAGTGTTTCCAGACCTGTGATCTGTATAAGCCTCGCCCTGACGAACGTTGCAGACGATTTGAAGTTGGAATGCGTCGCAATAACAATTTCAAAAGCCAGACCGGCAGTGCCGCAGATATTGTATTTGGTCAATGGGGCAAACTGGAGGCTCGTGGTAATACGGTTCTTGCTCGCAATGGATTGGTAACCTTTATTGAAAGCGTGGTACCGCGATTGCAAAAGCTGGTCAATGCTTTTGGTCGTCTTGTTCGACGCCTCGGTGGCAGTGCACCATGGACATCCCTATCGTTTGAGTTGCTTGACTACGCCAGTAAGCGGTTGCAAAAGGCATCGACACAAAACGACGCGCCGGATGGTTTTCTGATGGAGATTTATAACCCGGCAGATGAGCCTTGCAAAGTGAAATTTGCCTGTGCTGTGGCCGGGTCGAAAATGCTGTCGATACCAGCCAGTGGCAAACTTGCATTGCCTTACTGGAAGCAACTGGATCTGCACACCGGTTATAACCGACTATTTATTCCCTATGCCGACCTGAGCTCGGTTGTAGAGTCCGGATTACCCTACAACGTATCGTTTACACCAGAGCAGGAGTCAGGTACACAGCTGGTGTTTATATCCGCCGACTTTGTGGCGGTTGACGATCCGGATTCATTCCTTTCAGAGCCGCAGCCATCGATACCGTTGGACTCTCCAAAAGAACAACCAGCTGCAAAATGTGTTGTATTCGATCTCGATAATACCCTGTGGGATGGTGTGCTGATTGAAGGCGAGGTCGCTCTTAAGCCATCAGTGCCGGC
>CAYLZS010000160.1:0-1993 GCA_964388065.1 uncultured Granulosicoccaceae bacterium | reverse complement strand
TGGTTTATTTACCTGGCTATCACGTTGGTGCACAGTTAAAAATTTCACTGCCAGAAGTAGAACGCTTCATAAAAGGTGCCGGAGAAATTGGCGACTACCTCCATCATCTGTACACCCACAACCCACTACACACCATGTTCGCCCTGCAAGACACCCCCAGACGCACATGGGTCATCTGGGACATTATCGACATCGCCTGGCTAATAAACCCAGACTGGGTGCCAACTACCTTAAAAACAGCACCAATTCTGGATGAAAAACTGTACTGGAAAACGGATGAAAGCCGGCACCTTATTCGCGAAGCTCACGATATACAGCGTGATGAAATTTTTCTAAACTTCTACGACAAACTCGCTAACTACTCAGTCTTGTAATTTAAAAAAACGGTAAAAGACCAGCCCAAAATGACGAATCCCCATCACCCTCTGACTGCCGTCTGATCAGAGTTTTACGGGCATCGACAATAAAATCGGCCACTCCGTATTGCAGTCAGTAGCCTCACACCAGTGTTTGCAACAAATTCATGCCGGGAATGCGGGGTTAGATGGCCTGCGCTCGGCCAAACACCGGCCGGTTGTGTGGTGCTTGAAACATATTACGACCTGCCTGTTTCCAGTTTGGCCGTCGCCGATACTCTCCGAGCTGAAATGTCGCTGGCTTGGGACTTATATAAAATTAGAGTACCCAGCTACGATTAAGGATGCATCGCATGAAGGCATTGTCTCTAACCCCACAGTTAACTCCGCAAGCAGCCCTCAGACACTCTTTCACCAAACAAGACTTAGAGCTATGTTCCGACGGCCACCTGTTTGGAGTAGGAAACGCCCAGCTTCCCGCAGCCCCACTCTTATTACTTGATCGAATTACAGATATTCAAACGACTGGCGGAGAATACGAGAAAGGCTACGCAATAGCGGAACTCGATATCGCTCCAGAGGATTGGTTTTTTAAGCATCACTTTCGCGGCGATGCAGTAATGCCAGGCTGTATGTTACTGGAGTCACTCTGGCAGCTAACAGGGTTTCACTTAGCGTGGTCCGGATACTATGGGAAAGGCAGAGTTTTAGATAGTGGAAAAACCCGGTTCCTGGAGTCTGTGTCAGACACACCTCAAACACTGAAAATCTCGATTCATGTACGAAAGATACTAACAAGAGGCAATCCTTTGTGCATAGCCAATGGTGAAATCATGTCTAACGATGCCCTGATATGCAGATCGAATTCTATAAAAATGGGTTTAGTCTAGGCAGGACTGTATCTTCGGCTATCGGGGTTCAGGCTGTAGGTACTCTCGCTATTCAAAGCTCATATTTAAAGAGCACGGTTCGCGAAACATTTCGAACTTACGAAAAACGGAGGCTCATTCAGACTTCCACGCGGGCGTGGCAATGAGACTGAGACATCCGATTTTCTGTATTGCAAAAATATTATGTAAGTTAAATTTATTGAATGGTCAAAGATAAAAAACGCACGACAATGGATAGAGTTGCTACAACAGATTGATCTCAATATTTTGGTAGAACCGGGCATACAAATCTGGTTGTAACACTGGATGCCCCTCCTTTAAGGAAACGGTCCACAGCTTCACATGTGAATGTCAGCACAGGACACACACCCGCCGCATCGACGGCATAAGTTACCAATTTTTATCAGGAGTTAGCGCAGTTTACGGCTTGTTTTGGTGGTAGATACCAACTCTGCCGTTCGACGTAGTATCAGCTGGCGCGAGACCGCTGTACTATCAGCGCTCGATAGTTAACATCCTTATTAAGCTCCCACATCTTCATCGCGAATACAGCAACTCATTCGAAGTATAGGTATTGCAAAGTAATGACTCGATAAGCACGCCAAAGCTATACCGACGGTTTGCTTTTACTTTTGCTTTTAGGGTTTGACCTTCAAGCCTTTAATCAGTTTTAAGAATTGCAGGAACCAGGGGTCGAGAGCGCCATGGATGGCGCGAAGAGCGCTTCTGCACATGGATGTGCATTAG
>CAYLZS010000159.1:0-20103 GCA_964388065.1 uncultured Granulosicoccaceae bacterium | reverse complement strand
TTTAAACACAGTCTCGCAGGCCACCCGGGCGTGCTTGTCCTCTGCCAGAATCGCGTCGAGTACCGCGTCTGAAACCTGGTCAGACATCTTGTCCGGATGTCCTTCAGACACCGATTCAGAGGTAAAAATGTGTTCCTTAGTCATAGATGATCAATCTCTGCTGTAATAAAAAAGCCGCGACCTGCTGGCAGGCCCGCGTCAGCTCCAGGGTCTGTCCCCGGATCGCTGGATTATAATAACTATAGAATCATAAAGATATCTTTATATCGTTATGTGATTAAGCCGACCTTCAATTAGCAAAAACCATCCCTCGAGTCACAGTAAGGTGTGAATATGTGACCGAATCAACTTAATTCCGTACAAACCCATTCTACTTCTCAAGCAGAAGCAGTCACACAGTCTAGCTCAAATCTGGTCTGTTCCCGTCTTTCATCGACAATCGACGTACGCTGGAAGCAGCCAGGAGTCCCAGGCGGCAGGCGAAATCAAAAAAGCCCCAATTAAGGGGCTCTCAAAGTCATACTTATATATGTTTGTCAAAACGGAATATCATCATCAAAGTTAATATCCGGTCCACCAGTAGCTGCAGGCGCAGATTTTGGCGCGCTTTGCGAAGGTGGATCCATAGGTGCTGTTGACTGGTAGTTCCCCTGGCCGCCCTCGCCGCCACTGCGTCCATCCAGCATTTGCATGTTATCGGCAATTATTTCCGTGGTGTAGCGATCCTGACCGTCTTTGTCCTGCCATTTGTTGGTTCGCAAACGGCCTTCCACGTAGACTTTTGAACCTTTGGTCAGATACTGTTCAACAATTTCTGCCAGGCGGCTGAAAAACACCACACGGTGCCACTCAGTTTTTTCCTGCTTCTGGCCGGTGTTTTTGTCGGTCCAGGCTTCCGATGTAGCAACACTGATTCTGGCAACGCGCGATCCTGTGGTGGTCGCGCGCACCTCCGGATCATTGCCCAGATTCCCGACCAAAATTACTTTGTTTATACCTCTGGACATACCACTACTCCGATTGTTGATTGCAGTATGATAAATAAAATCGTGCAAGGTGTCCCTATTTAAAACGCCGCCAGCAACTCTTCCCCGGGCGTTTCCAAATGCTGTTGTTTCAATTCTGTAAATACCGACAACCATGCAGATACAGTTTGCTAAATTTCCGTAAAACTCCGACAGCTCCTCGCAGCAAACTGCCTGATCGCCCTGTTCCCGCTTACGAAGTCAATGCCTGAATTGTGATCACCTCTATCGATATTATCCTCTGGTGCACATTCGCACTGGCTTGCGGCGGGCTGATAAAAGGCACTCTCGGTGTCGGCACACCGCTGCTTACCGTCCCGCTAATGGCGCTGGTGTTGCCAGCGCAAAGTGCGGTCACTCTGATGG
The DNA here is from genome assembly GCA_964388065.1 of uncultured Granulosicoccaceae bacterium. Taxonomy (GTDB): domain Bacteria; phylum Pseudomonadota; class Gammaproteobacteria; order Granulosicoccales; family Granulosicoccaceae. The sequence goes on along the minus strand of CAYLZS010000159.1, from coordinate 18,712 downwards.
CTTTGCCGGTGGTAGCTGCGAACCTTTGGCAGGCGTTTACCGCACCGGACATAAGATCTGTTCTTGGTCGGTTCTGGCCTGCAGGTGTTGCGTTACTGTGCGGCACTGTGATCGGTACACAAATACTGTCGGTAATTGACGACCGCAAGCTGTCGTTGGTAGTGGGTGTTTGCGTCATCGCATTCACACTATTGCAGGCGTCGTCACTCAAACTGCAACTCGGCGCACAATGGATCAAGCCGGCCGGGGTGCTTTTTGGCCTGGCGTCCGGTGTTTTCGGCGGGATCTCATCCATGTTCGGTCCGATGCTAATTGTGTATCTGGTGTCACTGAAAGATCTTGATAAGAACGATTTTGTCAGCGCTATCAGTTTTTTGTATGTCTGTGCCGTGGTGCCGTGGGCTGTTCTGCTTTTTTCTGTCGGCCTGTTAAGGGACTCTTTGCTTCTGGGTTCGATCGCAGCCGTAATTCCGGTGACTGTCGGCATGCTGTTCGGGCAACAACTGCGCAAGCACATCAGTGAGCATCGATTCCGGCAACTGATGCTATTGGTATTACTCACATCCGGATCCAGCATGCTGTGGCGGGCCTGGTCCGTGGGGTAATTGTGAGACGCCGCACCTACACCCTCACCTGACATCACATAAGCGTCAAACAGACGGCGCACAAACGATAAAAGCTGATTGACACACACTTTCCGGCCGGATACGGTCACAGAGGTAGAAAAATGGTGGTTGTAATTACACGACCCGATTTCACGCCCCGGAGGCAAATTAATGACCGTTAAAAAATACCTTATCAACACCTCGGTAGCACTCGCTTTCTCTGCAATGGCAGGCCAGGCTGCAGCAATGTGCGCAACTGACTCGCTGCCGGCTTCGCTGGACGGCCCTGACGGCTTTCCTGAAAGAGCACTGACCATGATTGTTCCATACGGCCCCGCCGGTGGCTCCGGTCAGGTAGCACAGGCAATGGCAGAAGCCGTTACCGGACTTACCAAAGTATCTATCAACCGCGACCATAAGCCGGGTGGATCAGGCACAGTAGGCATGACCTCATACATGGCGGCACCTGCAGACGGCTACACCGTTCTTGAGCACATCGATGATGCTGCCAGTGCACACGCTCTTGATTCAAGCAAGCCAAACCCTGCCGACGATCTGATTCCACTCGTCACGTCGCAAATTACTTTTTCCCAGGTTTATATCCGCGCCGATGAAGACCGGTACACCGACTGGGATTCATTTGTTGAGTGGGTTAAAGCACAGGACGGCAAAGCAACAATTGCCAACGTATCTAAAGAAGGCTCCATGGAGCGTGTCACGATGAGATTCATCACCGACGCTACCGGCATGGAAATTCAGCAGATCTCTTTTGACAAAGGTGCACCACGTTACGGCGCGCTGGCCGGTGGCCAGGTCGATGCACTGTTCGAGCAACCGGGCGACGTTCGCAACTTCCTCGATGCAGGTAAGTTCAAGCCTATCCTTACAATCCTTAAAGAAGCACCTGAAGCATTCGCAGACGTTCCTGATCTGACTGATGCAGGTCTGGATTTCGAACCTCTGTTCCGCTTCCGCGGTTTCTACGTTAACGCAGACACTCCTGCTGATCGCGTCGAATGGCTGCAGTGGGCGTTCCAGAAAGCTTATTGTCAGGAAGACTATCAGGCTTACAACGAAAGCAAGTTCATGACACTCATTGACAGCTTCCGAGACACTGACGGTTCTAAAGAGCTGATAACAGAGACAATCGGCCAGTACCGCAGTGTATATAAAGAGATGGGACTTGAAGTTAAGTAGTTGTACTTTTTAAGTTAGAAGTTCTGTGAGGCCAATGCCACTGCGGCATTGGCCTTCTTTATTTCACGGCACCGCAAACCTACAACAAAAGGCAGCTCATGGGCAGGCTCACCAAAGGCCAGATTGTCGAAGCAGCATTCTGGCTGATACTAGTGGCATTTTTATTCGCCTACTCTTTCGAGTTTAACAACGAGATAGAAATCTATAAGTACGGAGCTACACTGTGGCCCCGCACAATCTTGTTGTTTATTGCACTGGCGGCAATAGGTCAGCTGCTTGATCAACGTAAAAACGGCAATACTGTGTCTTCCAATGCGATGGCAGCAGCGCATGAAGACTCAGCACAGGAAACTCAGTACAACAGTCTGGGCTGGTACATCAATACCTTTATTCTGCTGGCACTGCCTTTCATATACATGACAGTACCCGACAGGATTATTGAACATCTCGGCACACCGGAAGAAGGTATTGGCAAGATAAAAATAATCAGCGCCGTTGTTATTTTTGCTGCCTACCTCGCCATTGGCTGGCGCAACCATGTTGGCGCTATATTGGCACTGCCCGTATTTTTTGCAGCACTGATGGAAGACATGGGCTTCTACGCTCTGGCACCGGTTTTTATAATCGGCATCATGCTTCTGATGGGTGAGCGCCGGATCTCCCGCATGGCGATGATCATGCCGCTAATCTTCGGAATACTTATCGCGTTTTTTGTATCTCTGCTCTACGTCGGACTGCCCACGGGTTACATCCCTCCGTTTTATGATTTTGGCACCTGGATGGTAAAAACATTTCAGCGATAACTGACAGCAGACACTCTGCTGTCAGCACAGCCGACCACCCCAAGCAGTTAACTATCTACACCTAACATACGGGCAAAGCGATCAATGGAAGCGTTTAACAATTTTCTGGCTGGTACAACGACCTTGTTCAGCGACCCGGTTGGCATAATGATATTCTTCGGCGGTGTTGTCGGCGGCATGTTGTTTGGTGCAATACCCGGTGTAAGCATGCTGACCCTTGCAGCGATCCTGCTGCCGTTTACAGCTCACTTAAGCCCTGAACACGGCATCATGTTGTTTTCTGTCATCTACTGCACCGGTGTCTATGGTGGTGCGATTACCGCTATTCTTTTCAACATACCGGGTGCCCCGGAAAACGCACCGACAGCATTCGACGGCTACCCCATGACACTTAACGGACAGGCAGGTAAAGCCGTGGGGGCCGCGGTTATGTGCTCGGCCATCGGTGGTGTTGTCTCCTGTATTGTCATGATGGCAGCAACAGCCGCCATCGCAGACTGGGCTATCTCGGCATTCGGTCCGCCGGAAATATTTTCTCTGGTATTTTTTGGTCTGGCAGTTGCCGCATCTGTAGGTGCTAAAACTTTCTGGAAAGGCTGGCTGTCTATCATGGCGGGACTGATGATCGCCGTTGTCGGACTTGATCCGGTTGGTGGCATCGAACGGTACAACTTTGATATGCCTTACCTCGCTGCGGGCATACACTTTATTCCGACTATTCTGGGCTTTTTTGCTGTTTCCGAAATTTTTGTGCAAGCCGAGAAAAAAGCCGCAGGTTCTTACAAAGCGCCAAAGCTCAGCGTGGACTTCCCCACCTTCAAAGAACTGTGGTTACATAAAATTGCCGTTGTGCGCTCTATCATTATTGGTTTTTTCTGTGGGGTTCTGCCTGGTATCGGTGCAACACTCGCAGCATTCATGGGTTACAACGAAGCGGCCCGCTGGTCAAAAGACCGTGCTGCATTCGGCACCGGTAAAATTGAAGGTGTTATTTCATCAGAGACGGCTAACAATGCTGCAACGGGTGCAGCAATGATTCCGTTACTCGCGCTCGGTCTACCCGGTGGTGCATTGACTGCGATGATGGTCGGTGTCTTTCAGATGCATGACATGGAGCCTGGCCCACTGGTATTTTTAAACAGCCCCGATCTGGTCTGGGTGGTTTTTGCAGCAATGTTTTTTGCCAATCTGTCTATCCTGCTGGTTGGTTTTCTTGAGGCCAAAACCATTGTTAATCTGTTACGCATTCCGTTCCAGTATCTCGCACCACTAATATTATTACTGGCAACCGTAGGCGCTTATGCAGTGCGTGGTCTGACCATCGATATTGTGGTGATGTTTGTCGCAGGCGTTGCAGGCTTCTTTCTGCGACGCTCCGGATATTCGGTTGCCGGTATCGTGCTTGGCCTGATTCTCGGTAAGATCGGTGAGCAGACTTTTGCACAGGCAATGCAGATGCTGCACTTTGAGTTCACCGGTTTTCTGGATCGACCCATCGCACTCGGGTTATTAATTGCAGGGTTGATAACAATTCTGGCGAGTGTCTATGGTGCATTCTTCAAAAGTAAGCCTGTAGTTGCCAGTGACACTTAGCTTTAAATTCTGTTCGGGCTAAAACCAACCAATGCCACAATCTAAAGAACCAGTACATTCAGCATCATGAGCTGGGATGCGAAAACTGCACTGCAACTGGGCCGGGTATCAAACCTTCCAACGGTATGGAGCAACACACTTGCCGGTGTAGCTCTTGCCGGTGCCAATCCGCTCAACGGCAATCTTTTGCTGTTGCTATTAGCCATGTCCCTGGCCTACATCGGTGGCATGTTTTTAAACGATGCTTTTGATCGCGAGATCGACGCAAAGGAACGCCCCGAACGACCCATTCCGTCTAAAAAGGTCAAAGCTTCCGAGGTATTCGCGGCAGGCTTTACTCTGCTGGCAGGTGCGGTAATGTTTTCTGCTATTACCGCGTTGAGCTGGGGTCATAACTTTACATGGGTGCTGGTGCTATCGCTTGCACTGTGCGGATCCATAGTTTTGTACGACATGTGGCACAAGGAAAATCCGTTCAGCCCCGTTATCATGGGCATGTGCCGGGTATTTGTTATTTTACTGGCGGGCTTTGCAGCCACAGACAGCCCGTCGGTCGTGCTGTACTACGGTGCGCTTGCAATGCTTTGCTACCTGATTGGTTTAACCTACACAGCTAAACAGGAAAACCTCGGGGAAGTAAAAAACCTCTGGCCGTTACTACTCCTTGCAGCGCCATTGTTATACGGCATTGTTAAGTCTGTCAGTGACTTCCAGGTAATTCCCATGGTGGCCATTCTTGCAATGTGGATCATCTATGCACTGTATTTTGTCAAACGTCGACAGAGTGGTGATATCCCAAAAGCCGTGGTTAGCATGATTGCCGGAATTTCACTGGTTGATGCACTTCTTATTTCAACGGTCAGTAGTTTACCGATTGCAGCGTTTGCTATCGCTGCCTTCTGCCTGACTCTGTTTCTGCAACGCTATATTGCAGGCACCTGAGGCAACAGCATATCAGTCATAGCTTTCAGTTGACTCGACGGCAGTATTAACGCATAGCAGCCATCGGTTGCTGGTGATTTGTTTTTCGGTTTAATCACAACCTGTGATTCGGTACTCGCATTCGATGTACCAATCAACTGGCCCGGCTGCATGTCCAGATCATTGAGTGGGTACAACAAGCCACTGGATGATTCAAAAACAACTCTGTTCAACGGATAAATTGAAACACGAGTGCCTACCGGCAAATTAACTTCCGCCTTCTCACTACAGACACAGACAACATCATCGTCACCTGCCAGAACAACCCGCTTTTTCCGATACAGCTTTTGCATAACATGAAGCGTTGCAAGCGTATGGTCCAGACGATTACCACTGAAACCTGTCGCTATAAAAAGTGGCGCGTCGATTGAATACAGGCATTTTTCAAAATCAGTACTGTCCTGTTCCGATAGTTCAACAACTTTTGAAACAGATTGCCAGTGATCTTTATCGGTCACTGAGTCAAGATCACCAATGACCAGCTGCGGCACAAGCGAGCTGTGGCGCAGATGATTCGCACCACCATCAGCAGCGATCAAAGGTAAATGTGCCAGTCGCCTGAGTAAGCTCGGGTTAACATCAGCACCACCGACCAGAACAACCGGGCTATCAAATCTAAATTTTTCAGACATTAATCAATTTGCATGTCAGACAACGTGATTAAGTGTAGCGTATCAACGTAGCCGCAACTATAAGCCAGTCAAACAGCCGAGCCAGGCTGTCCTGTTCCGTTTACTGTGAACTACTCCCTGTTGCAAACCAAATGAGCAGCTCTTCCGAAACACTTTAATTGAAACAGCATACCGGTTTCGTTATCATTGAAGTCAACTCGCTGGGGTGTAACACGCATGTGTTGCTGAGAAATACCCATTGAACCTGAACCAGATCATGCTGGCGTAGGAAGTGAGAAACAGGCAACTCCGCCTGCCCTTGCATCTTCCCGCGCCGTCAACCGGCTTTGAACGTCCCGGTTTTTGACAACGAAGGAGACTACGATGTTTGGCACTTATACCACCCGATCAACATTTATCTCATCTGCGGTAGCAGTTTGCGCGCTGTTTGCTGTCAACTCAGCGCACGCCGCAGACAAAACACTTACCATCTATACCTATGATTCGTTCGCCGCCGACTGGGGTCCTGCACCGGGAATAGAAAAAGCATTCGAAGAAAACTGTGACTGCGATGTAAATTTTGTTGCAGCAGACTCTTCAATCGGAGCGCTTCGCAAAGTACAGCTGGAGGGAGCTGAAACCAAAGCTGACATCGTCCTCGGTCTTGACACCAATATTGCTGAAGCCGCACGCGAAACAGGCTTGTTTGTCAGCCACAAAGCAGACACCTCGGCAGTGACACTGCCAACAGGAGACTGGACAGATGATACATTTCTGCCTTTTGACTACAGCTACTTTGCGTTTGTCTATAACAAAGAAAAAGTGACCGAGCCGCCTACGTCGTTTGAAGCACTCAATGCACTGCCAGACAACTTCAAAATAGTTATTCAGGACCCACGGTCAAGCACACCGGGACTGGGCCTGCTACTGTGGATTCAGGAAGCCTACGGCGACAAAGCCAATGACATCTGGAAAGAGTTGTCACCCAAAATTGTCACTGTCACTAAGGGCTGGTCAGATGCTTACGGCCTGTTCTTAAAAGACGAAGCCGACATGGTGCTTTCCTACACCACCTCACCTGCTTATCATGCCATTGCTGAAGACGACCAGCGCTTCGCATCTGCACAATTCGACGAAGGCCACTACCTGCAGATCGAAGTAGCGGCAATTGTCGGTTCTTCTAAAAACCAGCAACTGGCCAGAGAGTTCATGCAGTTCATGCTGTCTGATACTGTTCAGGATATTATCCCGACAACCAACTGGGTTTATCCTGCAACCAGCACAGAAAAAGGTATCCCGGATGGCTTCAAGTCATTACACACGCCAGAGAAAACACTGCTCATTGATGGTGTTGAGGTCGAGAAAAACCGCTCAACATGGATCGACCAGTGGGTTGAAACACTCGGTCAATAAAGCCCGCAGCGGAGCACAGTTGCAATTGTAGCTAAGTCACAAAAGCTGCACCGTTTCAGCTGGCCTCTGTTCAGTTGGTCACTATTCCCCGGCTTGCTGGTAGCCGGGGGATTTTTATTTCTCGCAGCACTACTTTTATATCAGCTGGCAATTGACCCGGCTGCCAGTTCTCTTAGCGTTGGTCCGCGTTTTTTCAGAACGCTTACCTGGACTACCTTACAGGCAAGCCTTTCAACCTTGCTCTCAGGACTCGTCGGCATTCTGCTTGCCTGGGCTCTAAGCCATCGAACACGTTTTTTTGGTCGCAGTATCTATATTGCACTGCTGTCCTCGGCACTGGTACTCCCTACCCTGGTTGTCGCTCTGGGCATAGTTACCGTACTCGGCAGATCCGGATGGATTAACAATGCACTTCGCTGGTCCGAACTGCCAACCTTTGATCCGTTTATATTCGGACTCACCGGAATTGTTCTGGCACACGTTTATTTCAATGCGTCTTATGTTGCACGCACATTATTGAATCGATTTGAATCAATACCCACCGAGCAGCGCAAACTCGCCCGCAGTTTAGGCCTGAATGCCTGGCAGAGATTCAGGATGCTGGAACTACCCGCTATATCCAGCACGCTGCCAACATTGTCGATAACCATTTTTCTACTTTGCTTTACCTCGTTTTCCATTGTTTTGGTACTTGGTGGTTCGCCAAAATACAACACACTTGAAGTGTCTATCTATGAGGCAATCAAGCTGGAGTTTAACCTCGGCCGAGCACTCGGCCTTGCCTTAACTCAACTGGCAATTTGCGCTGTACTGATAATAATTGGAAGTCGTCTTGGCAGAGACAACCGGCTGATATCTCTGCCAGCTGCCAACACGACTTACCGCAGTGACTCGACTATTACCTCACTCCTGCAAACATTGGTTATTGTAATTTTCGGGTTGCTGTTTATATTGCCACTGGCAGCGGTACTGGTTGACGGATTGGCAGCGAACTTTCGCGATTTTCTTGTCGACCGGAACTTTCGCATTGCACTCACCACAAGCCTAACCATTGCCACGGCTTCCACCTTGCTGGTACTGATTGCAAGCGTTTTGCTGGCTAACGCTTACGCTACTCTTGCGGCAGAGCATCGTCTGCGGAGATTCAGATTTTCAAAGCCGGTATTGAGTTTACTCGGGTTTTCGTCAACGCTTTATCTGGCAGTACCGTCACTGGTTTTGGGTCTTGGTTTTTTTCTACTGGCACTTGCAATCGGTGGGGCGCAAATTTACTGGGCGATTGCCGCACTGATCACATCGAATGTACTTATGGTGCTGCCATTTGCCATCGGCACACTGGCTCCGGCCATGACAAAAGCTGCCAACCGCTACGACAAGCTGGCATATTCCGTTGGCTTAAGTCGCTGGAGCCGCTGGCGATTCATTGAATCAAGCTTGCTACGACCAGAACTTATCTACATTGCCAGTCTGGCGTTTTGCATGTCACTGGGTGATCTCGGTATCATCGCCCTGTTCGGCAACCAGGACTTCATCACGCTGCCGTGGCTTTTGTATCAGAAGATGGGGTCTTACCGCACCGATGAAGCTGCAGGTATTGCACTGTTGATGTTGGCAATTACGCTGATTGTATTTTTATTACTGCCTGTGCTGTTTGCCAGCCAACACCGGAAACCTAATGCTCAGGCTTGAGTCAGTTCAGTTTCAATACCCTGGCAGCGATGAACGCTATCAGTTCTCGATGAATGTTGCGGCAGGAGAAATCACCTGCATCAGTGGTCGCTCCGGCAGTGGCAAGTCTACCCTGCTTGATCTGATTGCAGGTTTTCTACGGCCATTGCAAGGGGAGCTTTGGTGGTCTGACAATAACTTTACGCTACTGGCGCCGAACAAACGACCCGTCACCACAGTATTCCAGCACAACAATCTTTTTGAACACCGCAATGCATTAGACAATGTCGTTGTTGGTATAAATCCTAAAGTACCCAGGCGTGGTCAGGATGTTGAGCGCGCAAAAGCCGCACTTCAGTCTGTGGGACTTGAAAACTTTTTTCAAACCCGGGTTAGTCTGTTGTCTGGCGGACAACAACAACGTGTAGCTATTGCCCGGGCTATTCTGCGAGACTCACAGGTAATTCTGCTCGATGAACCTTTCAGCGCACTTGATCCGCAAACACGATCAGATATGTTAACTCTGGTGCGCCAGCTGGCGTCCAACAATGAACGTGCAATCGTTATGGTCACTCATGATCTGCGTGACTGCGAGGCAATTGCCGACAGTCACCACAAAATTGAAGATGGCAGGCTTTTTATTAACTCGACCCATCAGCTGGATCGCTAGCGGACGGCGCCAGACGCAAAGACAATACAAAGCTGATCAACACCATTGCTGCCAATAGTATAAAAGCCCATTGATAACTCTGTAGCTTATCAAAAATCAGTCCCGTAATGATTGGCAAAAGTGATCCACCTACCGTACCGGTAAAAACCACCACGCCGAAAATTGCACCATGAGATCGCATGCCAAAATACTCTGCAACGATCGGCGACACCACGGTGAATAACCCGCCATGCGAAAAACCATAGAACACTGCAAAAGCATACAACCATTTTCCGTCCTCAATGAACAACAGAGAAACAAGACTACAAAACAATAGGAACAGACAAATGTTGTAACTTAGCTTGCCACCAATGTGATCGACAAAGATACCGAGCAACAGACGACCTGCAATACTGCTCGCGGCAATGGTCGATAAAATTGTCGCCGCACGCGCAGCTGACAGACCACTATCAATGCTGTGAGGAACAATATGGGTGGGAATAGTAACCAAAGTTCCGAAAAGAAAAAACTGCATTCCGCACAGCAACCAGAACTCCGAACCCCTTCTTGCCTGTTGCATTGACTTGCCGTCGGCACGACTGATCTGGTTATTAACCTCAGAACCCAGGCCCGAATCAGTCAGGGATTTTTTTTCAACATCAGGTGACTCAGTCCATTCCGGCCTGATTCCAACCAGCCAGGCTGCAACAACAAGTACGCACGCAGCCCCGATACCGAGGCTTGCAAATGCACTTCGCCAGCCCACCGCCGTGATCAGTGCCACTGCAACTATCGGTATAACCATTTGGCCACAGGCAGTTCCGACCTTAACAATGCCGCTCATCATGCCACGTCTGCGCGGGAACCAGCGCGCAACGGTAGACAAGGTCACCACATCATGAGTTGCCAGCCCGAGACTCACAAACAGACCATATATCGCCAGCAACTGCCACGGTGCGGACAGAAAGTACATCAGCACATAGGCAAGACCGGTAGTCATCGCGGTGAAAAGCAATACTCCCCGCGGGCCAAAGCGATCGGTCAAACCACCTGCCACAATGGCAAAAATACCCATATTAAAAAACGCAATGGAAGTGGCAATCGACAACACAGTACGCGACCAGCCAAACTCCGCCTCCAGCACGGTGAAAAATACACCGTAGGCAAATACGCAACCGATGGTAATGCCCTGTACCAGAATTGCTCCGAGAACAATCAGGTATTTCTTATCCATCGTGTAAAGTTATCCAGCCGGGAATTAGAACCACAGACACGCAAACCGCTGCACTTTATTATTACTCCAATGATGCCACAGCATCTATGTCTCTCAGTAACAGAATACATCACTAATAGACGAAGTCTTCACAAACCCGACGGTCTGTCACCGTATCGACAATTTTATAGTTCGCTGCCGGGCAACTTACGAAAAAAAGACACCGAAAGGTTAAGATGTTCCAGTTGGAAACAAAGCGAAACTGACCCGTCGGTACCGCACGTGATAAATTAGCATTCCGCTTATTTGTACATATGGAGTACACAATGAATCACACGCATTTCCCGGTCGCCATCATCTCCGCCCTCGCCCTCCCCGTGGTATTGGCAGCCTGTAGTCCATCAGGTAACCCACATCTGGATATGTGTAGAAAAATAACCAGCAATCTACTGATCAGTGACGTCGAGTTTGGCGAAATGCAGGAATCCAAAGGGCGAAAGGAAATGCTGATGACTCTGCCCTACGTTAGCGATGGAGAATCAGGCGAAGCAGTATGCACATTCGCGGCCGACAGGAACCGCAAAAATAATTATCAAACATCGCCCAGAACTATGACTTTGAATGGCGCAGTGATAAGTGGTAAGGAATTGTTCAATGCTTCAATATCTGCGAGCAAATCAGTAATAAAAGATAGTGCGCAGGAAACAAAAGAACAGGCGATAGCCGCTACGGAAGACGCAAAAGTTATGGCAAATGATGCCAGAGACAAAGCCACAGAAATTGCCGGCGAAGCCAAAGTAAAGGCTGCAGAGTTAACAGAGGAAGCGAAAATAAAAGCTGATGAAGTAGCCACAAAAATCAAGGATTCTGAGGCGTTGGAACGCGCTAAACAGTTGGCAGATAATGCTAAAGACAAAGCAACAGCAACAATTGTCGAAGGTGCAAAGACAATACAGGAAAAACTTGAAAACTAGATCGGGGATCCGGTCTAAGAGCTATGCAGGTAACACGGTAACATCGCGTTACCTGCATAATTTAATAAAATTCAGAACACTCTGGCAATCTTCAGGCAGCTAATCACTGCACCAATCAACAGCACAACAACATAGATATGCCAGCCCTTATGGCTTATTTTGTTTATTCTGGTTAGCAACCAGGAAACAACCACAGCACTGACAAAAGGAACTGCAGCGCTGAACATCGCCTTGGGCTCATTACCGGTTCGGACAAAGGCGAATACAAATACACAGACCATTACCGCCAGTGTCACAATTGCCGTCACCAGCCGGAATACCCAGCTGGCCCCATCTTTTTTGTTACTTGCCACTGTGAGCCTACTGAGTTGGTAGTACGACGTTTGGATTGTTAATAGCGATCTGTGTGCCGCCAGTTAACGCAAATGTGGCAGTCTGAATCTGCATTTCATTGAACGCATCCAGACTGGCAGCAGGCGACAGTATAGATGCATGGTCACCTTCAATATAGCGGACCGCAGCGGAACCGATATTGGTAGTGGTAGAGACACCGATCAAACCCATTACATCGATCAGTTCTTCTGTACCCGCAAGAGACGCGCCTTCTACCGTATTCGGTACCACCTGATCACCGATCACTTCAATGATATGAATCGGATTAGTTGCAGCTGCACGGGCAGCAAAGTTAATTGGATCAGCGGCGTCAATCACTGTTTGAGCCGCTATCACAAAAGACTCAAAATCCGGTGTTCCGGGTGTAAGGCCCGCAGCCGAAAGACCGGCGAGTATGGGCCCGCTAAAAGCCGGAGATGCAATTATCGTCTCTACCAGTCCGGCAGCTGGCATTGCCAGAGTGACCGAACTCAGGTTGTTGGAAAATGCTGCAAACGTGGTTGCCGTTGTTCCACCAAGAGAGTGACCAATAAGCGCTTGCCTGCTTGCATCCAGAGGTACTACCGCTACATTGGCAAGACTTGCACTCAGCACCAGTAAATCTGCAACGCTCTGTCTCAGGTTGTCACGGGTGTTTAGCAACTGAGCTGGTGAGAAAAAATGAGTGCCACTCGAATCCACTTGTCCGTCGGGGCCAGGTTCACCGGAGACATTATTCACCAGATCAAGACCAAAATGGCGCTCTACAACATTTGGAAAAGGCGACATGGCTGCAGATAAATCGTTAGTCTCATCAGTAATTCCATGCATCACCTGATCGATAGCAATCACCGCAAAACCAGCACCGGCCATGACGTCCGCAACCGCCAGCATAAAGGTACGATCATTGGTAATGCCATGAACAAAAATGGCAACCGGCCAACCGGCCGCTGGCACCACCTGACCCGAATTGGCATTCGGTACAGTCATCAACACCGGTATTGTCTGAATTGAAGTTTCTGCAGGAGCAGGATTGGATCCGGTTATGAAACCACCATCCTGACCACGCCAAAAGGAACTGATTGCTGTAGGGTCATTAGTGTTGGCTGGTGCCGTGAGATAGTAAGGCACATCAAGTGCACCGATGAAAAGATCGGCGTTACCGGGCGACAATTCATTTATATCACTGGTAGTTATACCTGCTGGCGTCATAGTAATTGCACCACCTGCAGCGGATGCGGCACTCACCGCCTCCATCGGAGCGGTAATTGACTGGGTTCGGGTGGTAAAGATATTGATCACTTCTGTGGTTTCAAACTCCTGTCCGGCGGTTGCCGCGAGCATGGCGCTTGTCACCAGTCGAAGGTCTTCCAGCGGCTCCAGAGCACCGGTTAGTTCAAGAGAACCCGAAACCAGTCTGAATACAGAGTTCACTGGTGACCCGCCTGCAGGATCACCCAGAATAGTCACACCGTCAGTAACCACCACCATATAGCTTGTACTTTCCGCTAACGGTACCTCGGGCACCACCACCACAGAATCAATCCCTGCTCCAACAGAAACCTCGCCGGCAACCAGTTCGGAAACAATGCCAGTCACCTCAAACTCAGGAGCAGGAGTGGTACTTACTTCAAAAACAAATACCGACTCACCAAGTACAACGGACTCCGGATCAATCATAGTACCTTCCGGAACATCGAATCCGGCCCGCAACGGTTGGGTCAGAGAAAAACCGTCGATAGCATTAAGCGCTACCATTGGATCCGAAAAATCATCGACTGCAACACCATCGCCCAGCTGAATATTTAGCGTGGTGTCATCTGAGCCCGCAAACAGAACCGCATTGGGGAATGGAAGATCGGGTGGTGGTGCCGCATTGGCCGCGTCTTCAATGTTCTGTGCGAAATCAAAATTTGTATCAGAACAGGCACCGAGCACCAAAGAGGATAGTAATAACAGTGGCGCAGTAATTTTTAAATTCATTAGTTAACTCCGGTGCTTAGTCAAATTGCACAGTGACTTGTGCGCTGAATATATTGACGTCGGATTCAAATATCCCACGCGTTGTGGTGCCACCGGCTGATTCACCGACATTTGCTATGGGAGTGTCATCCAGAAAAAGGCGCGCATAACCGACATCGAAGCTGATTCTGTCGCTTACCTGATAACCACCGCCAACTGCCAGCCAGAATCGATCGTTACCAGGTATTCGGGCTGTTCGCAGCTCTGCTGAGGGTGTCGGGTCTTCATCGAACGCAACACCACCCCTGAGGATTAGCCGATCACTGAACTCGTAGTTAACACCTGCTGATACACGCCAGACATCTTCGTACTCTATGGTATTAAATGTATCCGGCTGTATCGGGTTGTCAAACTCCACTCGCAATTCATCAAAGCTGCTCCAGCCGGTCCAGGTAGCATCGGCAAGTAGTTCGATACGATCATTCGCTTTGTGAGCCACAGAAAACATAGCTGTCGGTGGCAAACTGGCTTCGGCTGTAACACCACCATCTACAAACAGTGGTACACCGGCTTCGGTAAGAATTCCCTGCAGAACCGCGTTGTTGGTAAATTCCGCATCACCATCGAGATCGTGCTCGAGTCCTGAACGAAAAGCTACACCGAGCTTTGTGCCGATTCTCGGCTTGTACAACACACCAAGGTTTACAGAGAAGGCAACACTGTCACCTTCAACTTCGGCAAATCCGTCGTTAGCCAGAGTGCCGGGTTGTGTGAGTCCTGCCGCAACGCAGACATCAGATGGGAACAGCCCGATACACACGGCATCGCTATCAACAGCATTGCCAAGCGTTGCCGTCAGATACTGCAGACTCACGCCACCTCCGATACTCAATTCCTCGTTAACGCGAAAAGCAATGGAAGGGTTGATATCGACTGCAGTCACACTGGACTCAACTGCCTGATATCGACCAACCCAGTCGTCGTCATAGTCTGTTGAGTTGCCAAACGGGATACTGATACCGAGTCCCAGAGTGACCCCTCGTCTCAGCGGCTGCACGTAGTAGAGATTCGGAATAAAGGCGACGCCACCGGCATCCACATTACCGGCAGTAGCAAAGTTCGGATCAACAAAACCGCCACCGAACGCGGTATTTAAGGTTGTTCCGGCATCGGAGAAATCACTGTTAACATCGATCACATGACCTGCCACCAGCAGTTGTTTTTCTTTCAGCTCCGTCATGCCTGCCGGGTTAAACCAGACGGTAGACGCATCACGACTGACTGCCGCCGCACCCGCATAGGCATTACCCAGGCCGGATGCACCTTCCTCAATCAACGAAAAACCACCGGCGAACGACACCTGGCTCGCTGTAAAGGTGCATAAAAACAAACAGGCTCTTCGCATAATGTGGTTATCTCCGCGAAATGTAGGAAAAGTCAGACGTGCTTCTTAACACCCCAGTATAGCAACAGGGATACTTACTGTTGGAGCTCCTGTACATCGGTGAATTCAATTTACTCCCAATTCCCTAACAGCAGCTATACTGACTTGTAACTGAAATAAACAGATGGGAAAACAATGTCACGGACCCTGATCAATTCGAAGCGCGTATTCGCCGGAATCGGACTGGCGCTGTTCTCTGCCGGCAGCGCTGTAACCGCTGATGATTTCAATATAGAAGTCAAAAACGACGACATCGCGGTACAGGCCAGCAACGCGAGCCTGCAGGAAGTATTGGAAGAGCTGGAAAGACTAACCGGTATTCCGATTAAATTCGTCGCTGATACCACCGAGCGTGTAACGCTGAATGTTGGCCTGACCACCATTGAAAACGCAATTGGTAAAATCACGCCAAATTACATGATCGTTCATGAAAAGCAAAACGGCAAACAGGTGATTAAAGAACTGATTATTATCCCGGACTCAGGCGGCGATTCAGGCGACAGTGGTTCTGCCGGCTCCGCTTTCCTGCCCAATGGACAGCCTGCACCAACCATTGAGCAACCGGCTCAGGCCCTGCCGCTTCCAACTGATCAGCCCGATCAGCAACCGTCTGATACGGTAGAACAGCCGGCAAACGGGGAGTCACCCAACAACACTGACCAAACAAACTAGTTTGCCTAAAAAGCTCCTGGTTAAAAAAATCCAGGAGTTGCGAACCTTATAAAGACTACCCGGCAAGCCCGGTCGCTGTTGCAACAATCACCGATTCAAAAAAGGTGACCTGCCCACCCTCCTCCACTGAGTTGTCGTGCCGTTCCACTTTTACCTCGATACCTGAACCACCGGCATCCAGCGCCTTTTGCGACGCGAGCTCACGGGCTATCTCTGTAGCCCACGCAGCGGCCAGTTCCAGATCATCAAATTCTTTCTGCTCCTGCGGCGCATGCACAACAACGCGCTTCTGTCCTGCCACAGGGCTAATGGTAATTTGTGCAGACTGTCGCACCACACCAACAACAGCACCTACCGCATTTGCTACCTCTGCATGCTCTGGCACTATAACCTCGGCCTCCATAAATTCAGCTATGGGAGGATAAAAACTCTGTGCCGGTGCACCGATGCCAATCACCGGAATATTAAGCTTTGCTGTCATTTCAATCCATGGCGGCTTTTCTTGCTGCGCGCCAGCTTCGAACATGCGCTCAAGTAAATCACGATTACGCCGGTGCAAAGCTTTACCAAATTCACCTTCGGCATCATTTATCATGGCAGTCATCAGGCACAATGCTGAGTGCTTCGACATTTGCGAGAGCATACTGCGGCTATAGGCTTCAGGACTCTCATAACTCTGACCGAGATTAAATTCACTGTAACGGCTAAGCAGCGTTGCACCAAGCAATGAAGCTTCGGGCGACCAGTCACTTTGCCAGTTGCAAACATGTGCCGCATCGGTAGGGGTAAACCCCGCCAGTGTCAGAATACCCATTTCTATCAGGCGCTTCATTGCCAGTGAAAAATGCCGCTCGGCAAATACGGACTGCATAGATTGCGGATGATTTTTTACTTCGTTAATTAATGAACGCTGTTGATGAGTAAGCCGGATCGATTCACCCGGTTCAGACATCAACACAATAAACCTCGCCATATTGGTTTTGGTCCACGGCGCATCTACAAAACCCTGTAAGTCAGCAAGCACCTTCGGATAGCGAGCGGCCAGTACACACAGTGGCATCACCTTGTGAGGTCCAAAAGTAAATTTGCGCTGTTCCCGATCGTAGAGAATTTCACTGTCGCCACCCAGACCATGGGTATCAATTTGTACCGCCTCAACCATCGTTCGCCAGCCGTTAACGCTTGCTCCCTCAAGACTCAGTAACGGCTCCCCCTCTCTTATAAGAGCAACATCCGTCGTGGTACCACCGACATCAGATACCAGCATGTCAGGTCTGTTGGCAAGAAACTGAGCACCAACGACGCTCGCCGCAGGACCGGACAGTATTGTCTCGACCGGTGAATGTTCTGCAAAGTCAGAGCTCACTAATGTGCCGTCACCCCGCACAACCATCAACGGCGCGTCAATCGAGTGATCACTCATTGTTTGCCGGGCAGCGATAATTAAATTTTTAATCAGTGGTATCAGCCGGGCATTTATCAGAGCCGTCAATGCCCTGCGCGGAGCATCAAGTGATGCACTGAGCTCATGGCCACAGGTAACCGGCAAACCGGTTACCTCGATCAGCTTTTCACGCAAAGCTATTTCATGTGCCGGGTTACGCACAGAGAACATCCCGGAAATTGCCACAGAGCTTACAGATTCTCCCAGTTCAACAACCTGTTGCACCGCAGCATCAATATCGAGCGTGCAGTTCTCCTGCCCTGCAGCGTCGTGTCCTCCATCGATCATGATAACCGGCATATCACGCGCAGCCTCATCGAGGTGGGCAAGTGCAAGCTGCGATTGCCGATAGCCCATCAGTACCAGAGCCGCTTTGGCACCATGGCCTTCTACAATTGAGTTAGTCGCAAGGGTTGTTGACAGACAAACCAGACTGATATCTTCCGGTTTGTACTTGCTGCTCGTATTGCCGTCCTTTTGGTCGGTCGTTTGGCCAATTGTCTTGCCGATAGACTCGGCAATACCATCAATCAGATTTTGACGAGTGGTGAGCGACTTTGACTTTTCGAGCACTGACAGTGTCTCGCCATCAACCAAAACGGCATCCGTGTAAGTGCCACCGGTATCTATTCCCAAACGCAGACTCATTATTCGCGACAAACCTTTTGCATGTGTAGTGGCCTCCGCAGATGCCCAGGCACGAATAGTGACAGTTGCCGGAGCACAGATTTCCCTGCATGCGACCGCTGGTTGCCTGCTGAATCCACTTCACAAAACTGGCAGACAGAGCTCCAGAGCAAGCATTTTTTTAAACCACAGCTTCGCCTTAAATTTCAACACGGTAGCGAATACTTGTTCAAGTGAATTGGCCAGAAAACGCAGCAACGCCAACTGTAAAACCCGCTGATTGTGTCGATACGTGCTGGGATATGAAAAAACAAACCGGCATAACTCTCATAGAGCTCGTTATCGTCATTGCCATCGTTGGCATTCTGGCGGCAATTGCTGTACCGAATTTCGGTGCACTAATACGCAGTAGCGAACTTAAAGGCACATACAACACTTTTGCAGGTGTGATGGCTACGGCCAGAACAGAAGCAGTAACCAGGCG
>CAYLZS010000158.1:0-14731 GCA_964388065.1 uncultured Granulosicoccaceae bacterium | reverse complement strand
ACAGGGGTTAACGCAGCGTTGCCCCGCACAGCGGTATTAATTTTTGAGTTTTTCCTGCAGCAGCTTATTCAACTGTCCGGGATTCGCTTTACCGCGTGATGCTTTCATGACCTGTCCGACGAAAAAGGCAAGCAGCTTTTCTTTACCTGCCTTGTACTGCGCCACCTGATCCGGATTGGCAGCGATGACATCATCGATCATTTTTTCAATCTCGGAACTGTCGGAGATCTGTTTCAATCCTTCCCTGTCGATAATCTGATCAGCGCTGTCACTGCTCTGCCACATCTTGTCGAGAATCTCTTTACCGATTTTGCCCGAGATTGTGTTGTCATGGATGCGTGCGATCAAACCGCTGAATCGATCTGCATCTACCGGTGACGCACTTAATTCCACGCCTTCTTTATTGAGACGGGAAAAAAGCTCACCACTCACCCAGCTGCAGGCAAGCTTCGGACTGGCACCGCTTTTATCAAGCACCGATTCAAAATAGTCTGCGGTATGCCGGTCAGCCGTCATCACACCGGCATCGTACTCTGACAGTTCATAGTCTGTGATGAAACGCGAGCGCCTCGCATCAGGCAACTCGGGCAGCGAACCGCGCAGTGATTCAATCAGCTCATCCTCCACCTGCACCGGTAGCAAATCCGGATCCGGAAAATAGCGGTAGTCATTGGCCTCCTCTTTACTGCGCATGGAACGTGTTTCATCTTTATCAGCATCATAAAGACGGGTTTCCTGCACCACTTTGCCACCCGCTTCGAGAATATCTATCTGGCGCTCAACTTCAAAGTTAATAGCCCGCTCTAAAAAGCGAAACGAGTTGACGTTTTTGATCTCTGAGCGAGTACCCAGGGTTTCTTCACCTGCCGGTCGAATAGAGACGTTAGCATCACACCTGAAAGAACCCTCCTGCATATTGCCATCGCAAATTTCAATATAGCGAACAATCGAATGGATCTTGCGTGCATAGGCAACCGCCTCTTTGGCACTGCGCATATCCGGCTCTGAGACAATTTCCAGCAATGGCGTGCCTGCACGGTTCAGATCAACGCCGGTTGCATCATGAAAATCTTCGTGGACAGATTTTCCAGCATCTTCTTCAAGGTGTGCACGCGTTAATCCAACATCTTTTACTGTGCCATCTTCAAGCTCAACAGCCACCGAACCGGTACCTACAATCGGTAAGCTCATCTGCGAGATTTGATAACCCTTGGGCAGGTCCGGATAAAAGTAATTTTTACGCGCAAAGACATTGCGCTTACCTATTTCAGCGTTTGTCGCGAGCGCAAATTTAATCGCCATCTGCACCGCCTGCCGATTTAAAACCGGCAACACGCCTGGCATACCCAGATCAACAGCGTTGGCTTGCGTATTGGGTGCGGCACCATATTGCGTTGAGCTTGCTGAAAAGATTTTGCTTTTCGTTGCAAGCTGGGCATGAATCTCAAGCCCAATAACTGTTTCCCACTGCATTATGATCTCCGCCTTCTGATCAGTGACTTTACTTGTACTCGAAACCAGCTGTGACTCATTCGGGAATCCGGGTGTGCCAGTCTGTTGCTGTCTGATATTGATGCGCAACATTAAGCAACCGCATCTCATCAAAGTAGTTACCTACCAATTGCAAGCCGACAGGTAAACCACCAACATCACCACACGGCATCGAGATACCCGGTAGTCCTGCAAGGTTGGCGGGAATGGTGTAGATATCGTTTAGATACATCGCAACCGGATCACTGGTTTTCTCACCAATCTTAAATGCCGGAGTTGGAGTAGTGGGCCCGAGTATCAAATCAACGTTATTAAACGCCCGACTGAAATCCTGGCTGATCAAACTGCGAATTTTTTGTGCTTTTACATAGTAGGCATCGTAGTAGCCTGCGGACAGTGCATAGGTACCCACCAGAATCCGCCGCTTTACTTCACGACCAAAGCCCTCCGAACGAGAGCGCTTGTAAAGATCTTCAAGATCCTTCGGGTCTTCACATCGGTGCCCGTAGCGCACACCATCAAAGCGCGATAAATTGGAGGAACATTCTGCCGGTGCCACAATATAGTATGCAGGAACTGCCAGATGCTGGTTCGCCAGATCAATGTCAACAAACTTAGCACCAAGCTTTTCAAGTTCGGTAATCGCCTGCTGCAAAGAGCCCGCAATTGAGGAGTCAAGACCCGAATCAAAGTATTGCTTTGGCAGACCAATTTTCACACCCTCAATAGATTGGTTTAGCGATGCCGTGTAGTCGTCTGAAGCTCGATCAATACTGGTAGAATCGCGCTCATCAAAGCCTGCCATTTCATTTAACAACATCGCACAGTCTTCAGCGGTAGTTGCCATTGGCCCACCCTGATCAAGACTCGATGCAAACGCAATCATGCCATAACGCGATACCCGCCCGTAGGTCGGCTTAATTCCGGTAATTCCACAAAACGCTGCAGGTTGCCTGATAGACCCGCCTGTATCTGTACCGGTGCATGCTGGTACCAGCCTGCCACCAACGGCTGCAGCACTGCCGCCCGATGATCCACCTGGTACTCTTGTGGTATCCCAGGGGTTTCGCACTGCGCCAAAGTAACTGTTCTCGTTGGATGAACCCATCGCAAATTCATCCATATTGGTTTTGCCAAGACACACAGCACCGGCGGCTTGTAATTTTTCAACAACAGTTGCGTTGTAAGGAGGTATGAAGTCTTCAAGCATGCGAGAACCACAACTGGTACGCACACCTGCCGTGCAAAAAATATCTTTGTGCGCTAT
The DNA here is from genome assembly GCA_964388065.1 of uncultured Granulosicoccaceae bacterium. Classification (GTDB taxonomy): domain Bacteria; phylum Pseudomonadota; class Gammaproteobacteria; order Granulosicoccales; family Granulosicoccaceae. The sequence goes on along the minus strand of CAYLZS010000158.1, from coordinate 11,973 downwards.
CGGCAGCCCGTGTAAAGATCCCGCAGTCTTACCGGCAGCTCTTTGTTCATCAGCCGCTTTTGCATCAGCCAGCGCCTGATCTTCGGTTATGCTGACGAACGCATTGAGTGATTCGTTTTGACTTTTTATTCTGTCGATCAGATGCTGACAAAGCTCAACACTTGAAAATTCGCCGTTTTCAAGTGAGCTTCGCATCGCTGCCAGGGTAAGTGTATGCATTATCTTTTACGCGTAGAAATTTGGAATGGATTGGCTACCAGGTTCAATCAAATTTTCAGGCAGCTACTCAATCACCGGAGGTACAAGGTAGTAACCATTCTCAACAGAAGGTGCAATATTCTGAAATGCATCACGCTTATCAGTTTCAGTCACCACATCATCACGCAGTCTTTGTACTGCATGGGTTGGATGTGCCATTGGCTCGACCGAGTCGGTATCGACCTGATCCATCTGCGCTGCAAGCTCAAGCACACCCGACATTTCAGCAGCAAAATCCGGCACTGAGTCGGCATCAATTTGCAGGCGTGCAAGGTGTGCGATTTGCTCAACCACCTCGTTGCCAACTGACTTATTGTTGTTCTCACCAGCCATGCGGATCATTCCCTAAAAAAGAGCGCTAATTTAACACACTCATGCCAGTCTGCCGGAACAAACAGACTCATCGAATGCAATGAATTAAAAGTGGTCTCGGTGGCGAATCGGTATTCCACGTCTATACTCCAGAATGTTATGGACAGTATAGGGGGGCGAGACACATGCTGAAACGACGAAGAAAGAACCCTGGCAGTCGCTTTGCAGTTGACCCGGGAGCATTTCGCACCCGCTTCTACTCGGCTACTGAGGGCTTGCTGCTGGATCAGCCGTCTGTCGCCGCACTGGACATGGACCACCCGCTCGGCGGATCAGCGTCTGTCAGTGCATTTGGCGAAGAAGCCGCAGAGATACTTACTAACGGAGTCGACCGCTACCGAGCAGTTCAGCCAGTTCAATCTGATCTGCACAACGATCTCGGGCTGCGAATCAAAATGCTCGGCTACTTCCTCGATCACGCCAAACGCTCCGGACTCACCGGAAAAGCACCGGAAATTTCCCTGGTATTGCCTCACCATTGTGATGCAGAAACAAGCGCACGCCTGCAACAGATTTGTTATACCACCGGTGCGGTGAAAGTTGAGGTTCAGGATGCATCACTCGCGGCGTTCAATAGCACCGGGCTCGATAAAAGTGATTCATGTGTGATGATCGACTTTGGCGCTACCGCATCAAGACTCATTGCAGTGGCTGATGGTGAGGTTGTTCACTGTCAGTCCCTGCCATGTGGTGGTGACGCCATTGACCAATCGATCATCACTGGCTTACTCGAGCGTTTTGAGCTTCAGGCCACCAGTGATGCTGCGCGCCACATCAAACACAACATCGCTGCCGCAACACGTCAGTCTATTGTTCAGTGTTCCAGAAACTCTTGTCAGGTAAATTGTCTGTCGGTAAAAAGCAATACCCTCACAGAATTCAGGGTCGGCTCGGAAACCATCAGCGAAATACTGCAACCCCTGCTGGATGAATTTACCCATTCTATAAGGCTTGCATTCGGATCTATTGACAGCAAAATAAAAGATGCGGCATACGAAAACGGTATTCGACTCTTTGGTGGCGGTGCAATGCTGCCACGTATAGATCAGCTCGTCATGTCGGCTACTGATCTGCCAGTGGAAATCGTCAAGCGGCCTTTGACATGGAGCGCGAGAGGTGCCGCATCGACAATGCTGGATAAAGAGGCAGAAGTAGAGTTAATCGACCCGAACGATCTGGCAGCCTGCACGATTTAAAAACCTTATGTCTGCTCTGTTTAAAACTCAGGAATTTTAAATAAGCTCAGAACAATCCGGTACACTGCTGCAAATCAGACCGCAGCAGAACCACAGCCGATGGAAGAACGACTTCAAACAGTAGAGCTCAAGTTGATGGATATGGAGCTCACCATCGAGCAACTAAACGATGTAATCGTTCGACACGAGCAAACCATCTCAGAGCTGACCAAAAAGCTCGAAATGTATCAGAACCAGCTGCAATCTCTGACCTCCCCCATTGCCAAAGAATCGGACGAGACGCCACCACCGCACTACTAATGGATGGCCTGACGTCTTCTGCGGCCTATCCGCCGACCAGTATCTCATTGCCTGCAAATGACCAGTCAGGCACAACAGTGTTGCGCCGCGCCTGTTGCCTGTCGTACACCCTGCCAGCGAGATCGTAGCGACTTTGATCGCATCCATCAGTAAACCCGCCGGCATCATTTTCAGAGGCAGAATCAGAAGCTTCCGATTCATCATCCACGGGTTTGGAAATCACCAGAGAACATCCGCTGCCGGTGCCGAGTCCGAGAGTTACAAACCAACCGCGTACCGGTGATCGCAGGGTATTGGTTGCCTCCTCCGGCTGAGAGGATCGGATGCTGTCCGGATCATGGTAGAGCTCGTCACTGGCCGACAACAGTGCCGTTTCCCAGGCAGCTTTTCGGTAAACTATGAAAAGCGGTTTTCTCTGCCACTCAACCAGACGGTGGTCGCCAGGCTGCATATCGGCAACATTGTAGCGTGTTACTTCTGCCGTATTGCGATCGCGCTCAGGCAATGAGCCCAGCAATACCCAAACGAAAGTACACAATGCCACCATCACCATTAATTTTACAATAGTGCGCAATATTATTTTTCTAGGGTTCTGTTCAACCACCAAAAACTTCCGGTCCCAAAGTGATTAGTCTAACGTTTCTCACCACAGCCGCCACCCGTAAGCCTGTTTGCACACCCCCAAACCGTTTCCAGTACCGTTTCCTGTCGATCAGTCGGGTGCACGGTATGTCAACAATACTGTGACCGCCACAGCTACAGAAAGGCAGCGAGTTGCCATTGTCGACGACAACACCACTCGTGCTGCCGAACTCGCCGATGCCACCGGTCTGGCTCTGATTAAAGCAGATACCTCATTGCGTAAACACTCAACGCAATGGTCGTACACACTACTTTGGGTCAACGAACAATTAACGCTACGCCATCATGAGCCAAAGCGCTCGGTGGACATTACTATAGATTTTACCGCGGGTCGTACACTACACCGATTAAAATTCGGCGGCGGGCATGGGCAACCATTAGCGCGAGCGGTAAAAAGTCGCGACAAGCCGATCATTGGTGACGCAACCGCGGGCTTCGGTAAAGACGCCTTTGTATTTGCATCACTTGGATGCGAGGTCGTATTACTTGAGCGATCCACTGTGGTCCACGCCATGTTAAATGACGCACTAACGCGTGCTATAAAGAAAGCCGAAACCAAAGCAATTGTTGAACGCATGCATCTCTACCTTGCAGACAGCACTTTACTACCGAGCAACTGGCCGCACCCGCAAACGCCTAATATAATTTACCTCGACCCGATGTACCCGGATAGCAAGCGCGCTGCAAAAAAAGAAATTCAAACCCTGCGCACCTTACTGGATACGGCACAGGGTCCGTATTCAAAACAGGACAATGAAAAGTTGTTATCTGCAGCTCTTGCGACCGCGGAACGAGTAGTGGTCAAACGGCCAAGAAAGGCAAACCCCTTGGCGGATGTCAATCCGGTCGGCAAAATCTCATCACCAAACACTCGCTATGACATTTACAGCTCGGCCGAGTAGTTATCGAATAGTTTAGGGGTAAAAATCAATCCCTGAAGTTTATGTATTGCAGTGGTAGTTCAAACTCCGAGCTTTTAAGCAAGGTAATTGCACTTTGCAAATCATCCCGCTTTTTGCCCGTTATTCTGATCTGATCACCCTGAATAGCTGCCTGCACTTTCATCTTTGAATTTTTTACAGTCTTTACAATTTTACTGGCAATTTCTTTGTCGATACCTTTCTTAATGCTCAGCACCTGCCGCACTTTTTGACCACTGGCCTGAACATCGCCATGCTTGAGGCAACTGATATCGATCCCGCGCTTAGTCAGCTTTTGCAGGATTATTGGTTGCATCTGCTGAATTTGGAAATCACTGTCAGCTTCAAGCGTCATCGCCTCTTCCGAGAGATCGATCTTCGCATCAGAGCCCTTAAAATCAAAGCGGTTGCCGATTTCCCGGTTTGCCTGATCAACAGCATTGCCGAGTTCGTGTTCGTCTATTTCAGAAACAACATCAAATGAAGCCATTAATTCACCCTCGCTTTACAGTCTGAGCCGTATAATACTACAACTCTGTGCAGCTGCTTAGCGGACTCAACCGATGCCAAAGGATGCAATAAATGAACGGTAACAGCGGCGATCTGCGGGATGACCGCAAAGACTACAAACTTGACGAGCTAACCCGGCAAGATCTGACTGATAACCCGCTAAGCATGTTCAGCGACTGGATGGATACTGCACGCAAGGCAGATATCATCGACGCAACCGCCATGACGCTTGCAACAGTTGATGCAAACGGTGCTCCTTCGGCGAGAATAGTTCTGCTCAAACAATTCAACGAGACTGGTTTCTACTGGTACACCAACTACGAAAGCCGCAAAGGCCTGGAATTATCTGTCAATCCAAAAGCAGCGCTGGTGTTCTATTGGCGCGAACTTGAACGACAGGTTCGCATTGAAGGCACCGTAAGCAAGGCAAGCGCTGCAACGTCAGATGAGTACTTTCTCAAGCGCCCGCCAGGCAGCCGTTTCAGTGCTGCGGCATCACCTCAGTCTCAAATCATCGAAAATCAACAGTGGCTGACAGAACGCACACAGCAACTGCAAAACACCTTCGATGAAACCACCCTGGTGCGGCCAAAAAACTGGGGTGGTTACGTGCTTGAACCTGCAGTCTATGAATTCTGGCAGGGTCGACCCAGCAGACAGCACGATCGCTTTCGCTTCACGCGCCAGGCTAACAAGGATAAAAGCAACGAAAGATACAACTGGCAAATTGATCGGCTTGCGCCGTGAGTAAACTATAACTCAGCGTACGAAGAGGTCTGCCGAGCTAAGCAGAATGCCATCACACCACACAGCTAAGACGCCACAACCTCAGCGTCTGTGCAATTACTCTATTGGAGCCTCACCGAGCATACCAAGCATGAGCATATTCAGGTCCTGCTCACGGTTGTTATATCTGTATTCACTTTCTTTAAGATGAAAATAAAATTTGGCTCTGCGCAGGCCTTTGAACTTGGTCAGCCGCAGACGTAAAAAGTGTCCAAACGATTCGATCCGTTCGATATCACCTGCAACATGCGCGCTCTGATAGGTGGAGTTTTTAATTTTTAATCTCATATCACGGCGAACATCAATACCTACCGGGTACTCGCGCCACTGACCTTCTTCAACTATTACCGGCTCTCCGAGACCACTGCCATTCATCAGTGAGCAGTAGACCTGATCTTCCATCAGGTAGAGGTATACGCCGATGACACCATCGCTGGCGCTATCAAGGTAAGCAGACACATTGCATTGCGCTGCATTTTCATCACCAGGCTTACTGACACTCTGGTCAATTGTTTGAGTTTTTTCACGGCTGGCATGTAAACCGGGAGTGCCAGAGGCATTCGATTCACACCATTGAGCTATACGATCACGCAGCTTCAAATAGATAGAGTTAACTGATCTGACATTGACACCAGTTTGCTTTGCACACTCAACTGCTGTGATGTCCTGTGAAAACAATTCCAGAATCATTCTGAAGCGTTGTTCGTCGAGTTTTGAATGTTTATAAAATCGGTTTTTTACAGCGTACATGCCATATTCCTTCCCCTGAGTAAGTGGCAATGCAGGAACAACCTGACGGACCTGACACCAGAGTGTATGTGACGCACTTTTTCCTCCACGTGACTCAATTCACATTAAGAGACATCACGCAGAAGCCCACCAACTACTTGATTCAATGGCGATACAACGCGTTATACTTGGCGATACAAATCTATGCAGAATCGGACACATCGATGTCGCAGGCACTTTTCAAAGAAGAAACTCCAGAGCTCAATCCCGATACCCGGAAGACACTGATCAGCCACTTCCTCTCGTTTATGGACAACGAATCTGTACTCAGGGAAGACGAAGATCTGTTCCCGTACGAATCAGACGGGTTGGCGATCTACCGCCAGAAACCTCCTCTGGTGGTATTGCCTGAGACCATTGAGCAGGTCCAGTCGATTCTTAAAATCTGCCACGAACTTAAGGTCCCGGTCGTAGCACGTGGTGCCGGCACCGGTTTGTCAGGCGGTGCGCTGCCATTAAAAAACGGCATTATTCTGGGTCTGGCTAAATTCAATAAAATTGTCAGTATTGATCCGCAGGCACGAACCGCTGTTGTACAACCGGGGGTACGAAATCTCGCCATCTCGGAGGCTGCATCTGACCACAACCTCTACTACGCACCAGACCCGTCATCACAAATTGTCTGTACCATCGGCGGCAATGTCGCAGAAAATTCCGGCGGTGTGCACTGCCTCAAGTACGGTATGACGGTGCACAATGTTCTGCAGGTTACCGCTGTCACCATTGAAGGTGAGCTGATCACGGTTGGCAGCCTTGCAGCCGATACACAAGGACTGGACCTCTTAGGTTTGTTGCACGGCTCTGAAGGCATGTTGGCCGTCACGGTAGAAATTGTTGTCAAGCTATTGCCAAAACCCAACAGTACAAAACTCCTGATGGCAGCTTTTGACAGTGTCGATACCGCTGGTGACACGGTTGCTGAAATTATTGCCAGCGGCATTATTCCAGCAGGCCTTGAAATGATGGATAAGCCCGCAATCGTCGCGGCCGAAGCATTTGCAAAGTGCGGCTACCCAACCGATGCAGAAGCACTCTTCCTGTGCGAGCTCGATGGCACTGAAGAAGAAGTTCAAGATCAACTCAGGCGCGTCGATGCATTGGTGCAAAAAAATAATGCGACACTGGCACACATTGCCGGTGATGAAGAAGAGCGCATGCAACTGTGGAAAGGTCGCAAATCTGCTTTTCCCGCTGTTGGCAGACTATCACCCGACTACTACTGTATAGACGGTACTATTCCAAGGCGGCATTTATCCAGGGTGCTGCAGCAAATGAATATCTGGTCTGAAGAATACGGCCTTAGAATTGCCAACGTATTTCACGCAGGTGACGGCAACTTGCATCCGCTGATTTTATTCGACGCAAATATCGAAGGTGAGCTGGAAAAAACCGAAGAGCTCGGTGGTAAAATTCTTGAACTGTGCGTCGAAGTTGGAGGCACTATTACCGGTGAGCACGGCGTTGGCATGGAGAAGATTAACCAAATGTGCGTGCAGTTCAGCAGCGATGAAATCACACAGTTTCACGCCATAAAAAACGCCTTTGATCCGAATGCACTGCTCAACCCGGGCAAGGCAATTCCCACTCTTAATCGCTGCGCTGAGTACGGCGCTCTGCACGTACATCATGGTAAGGTACCGCACCCTGAAATCGAGCGTTTCTAGTGCCAGACACCGAACCAAACAGCACGGGTAAAGACAACAGCGCAGACCTGCAACAACAAGTTGAACAGGCAGCTGCCTCTAAATCCAAATTAAATATCGTCGGCAGTAACAGTAAGTCGTTTCTGGGTCTCATTAACGATGCACCGTTTATTGATATCAGCTCACACAGTGGCATCGTCAGTTACGAACCAACCGAGCTTGTAATCACAGCAAGAGCCGGCACCAAACTGAGTGAAATCAATGCCACGCTCGCGGAGTACAATCAGACGCTTGCTTTCGAGCCACCTGCATTTGGCACTGATGCAACTCTCGGCGGCACCGTTGCCTGTGCACTGGCAGGACCTGCCAAACCCTATCTCGGTGGCACACGCGACTACATCCTGGGTTGCAAAATATTAAATGGCAAAGGACAAAAACTGCAGTTTGGTGGCGAAGTCATGAAAAACGTAGCAGGCTACGATGTCAGCCGATTAATGACTGGTGCTATGGGCACCCTCGGCATACTGCTGGACATATCAGTAAAAGTACTGCCAAAAGAAGCAAGTGAACTGACATTGTCAATAACAGCAGATACAGAAAAAGCCATTGTAGATATGCAGGCACTGGCAGGCCTCGGTCTGCCAATCACTGCATCAGCCTATGTAAACGACACAATGTATACAAGACTCTCCGGATCCGAGTTATCCATTAACGCTGCCGCCAAAAAACTCAACAGCAACGGCCGCGTACAGAACACTGTCAATACATCAGACGCAGTTGAACTATGGGCGCAACTAAGAGAACACACTCATCCGTTTTTTCAGAATGAGAGCTCTCTCTGGCGCATCAGCGTTCCGGCCCTGACAAAACCTGTCGAACTCGATGGCAACTGGTTATACGACTGGGCGGGAATGCAGCGATGGCTGTTCACTGATGCATCAGCAAATACAGTGCGTAATCAAAGTGCCGCTATCGGCGGTCATGCGACACTCTATCGTGGCTCCGAACAACTAAAACGTGATGCTGGTGTTTTTCAGCCACTACAAACACCTTTGCTAAATCTGCATCAACGACTTAAGCATGAATTTGACCCTCATGGCATTTTCAACCATCAGCGATTGTTTCCGGAGTTTTAAACCATGCAAACTTCTCTGCTGGATAAATACAAAGAATCAGATCTCGGCAAACAAGCCGATGACATACTCAGAAAATGCGTTCACTGTGGTTTTTGTCTTGCCACCTGCCCTACCTACGAGCTGCTCGGCAATGAGCTTGATAGTCCGCGAGGTCGAATCTACCTGATAAAACAGGTACTCGAAGGCCAGACACCAACCGAAAAAACACAAACCCATCTGGACCGATGCCTCACCTGCCGGAACTGCGAGACAACCTGCCCCAGCGGAGTTGAATACGGGCATCTGGTTGACGCTGGCAGACACCTGGTAGAAAAGCAGGTACCACGCAGTTTGGCGCAACGGTTTTTACGCAAAGCGATGCGCACAGTACTGCCATATAAAAATCGGATAACACCTTTGGTTAAAGCCGGGCAAACAATTGCACCGGCCCTGCCCAAATCATTGCGATCACATCTACCCGCTAAGCAAAAAGCAGGTACCTGGCCGGTAACGCAGCATCAACGCACCATGTTGGTGCTGGATGGCTGCGTTCAGCCATCAATGGCACCGGATATTAATCCGGCGACTGCAAGGGTGCTGGATAAACTTGCGATTAATCTTATTGCTATAAAGGAAGCCGGATGTTGTGGTGCATTGAGTTACCACTTAAACGAACAGGAAGAAGGATTGCAGTTCGCACGTGCAAATATAGATGCCTGGTGGCCGCACATTGAAAACGGTGCCGAAGCTATAGTGATGACTGCCAGTGGCTGCGGTGTGTTTGTGAAAGACTATGCTGAGCTTTTAAAGCACGATTCCGACTACGCCGAAAAAGCAAAAAAGATCAGTCTGCTCTGCAAAGACATAAGCGAAATTCTCGCCGCTGAAAGTTTAGCGCGTCTTAAAATTAAAGATACCGCCCCTATTGCATTTCACCCGCCCTGCACTCTTCAGCACGGTCAGAAACAAATCGGCACTACGGAGAAGTTACTAAAAGATTTGGGCTTTACTCTGACCCGGGTCAAAGACGCACACTTTTGTTGCGGCTCAGCAGGTACTTACTCAATTCTGCAGAAAGAATTGTCCCAAAAACTTTTAAAACGAAAAATGGATACGCTAAAAGAACAACAGCCCGACACTATTGCTACGGCGAATATCGGCTGTCTGTTACACCTGCAATCAGCAGCTGGTGATACGCCGGTAGTGCACTGGGTAGAGCTGCTGGACAACGCTCTGGAATAAAATAGCCAAAAAAAAATAAAATAAAAAAAAGCCCCAATATTAAATCAGGGCTTTCTTTCTAACTGCTATAGCGCTCTGAGTTATCTAGAGACCAACCGCGATATTGAGACGTGTCGCCGTATCAGTATTATCGCCAAGCGCGCCTTCGATATCAGAGTTATTTCGGGTAAGAATTCCGAATATCACAGAAATTCGCTCTGAAAGTGAAACGTTCAGACTGTTATCCCAAACCGTTAGCGTGTTGACATCCGCCACCTCGAAACTGAGTATCGAATTAAACGTAACTCTCTCGTTCAATACATTGCTATATCTCGCCGAGCCATAGAGAACCGCACCGGCATCATCATCAAGCACCTCGACCAGGGGTAACCCGTCCGGACCAACGGCATCCGGGTCAAGCGGCACGCCATCTGCATCTTCATTAATAAAATTGGTATCTGTAGCACCGATACCAATCTCGGCGCTAAAAGCCTGCTTGCCATCATCGAAAAAATGTTTGCCTAAGCCTACAACACCGGTGACTCGGCTATCAATGTTGCCGAAATCGTCAACGTCGAAGCGAAGTCGTCCGAACCCATATACCGTTTCGGTGAAATTTCTGTCAAGCTTATAGCCAAGATCATATCTGTTTGCCGTTTCGATATCATTGTTGTCAGCTCTGAAAGCGCTGCCAAAGGCAGAGTGACGCCACACTCCCTGTTGCTTTGCGATATTTATACTGGCATTGAAGTTCTCTGCTTCACTGTTACCGGTGGTGAACAACAAACCCAAACCGGCACTACCGGACCATCCTTCCAGGAATGACGACTGAGCCATCACCGGATTACCTGCCAGCATCGCTGTGACGATCGTGGTTGATATAAGGGTTAATTTAGTTTTCATGATAATGACCTTTGTTGTAGTTATTATGTTTAAATCTTGTGTTACTTTTTAAATCTTATGGGCAGTTTCTGCTGATCCGCCTGGCAGGTTAAGCGCTTAAGCAGACAGGCTTACACACTGATATTTTTTCTCTCTCCACACAATACAGAGTCACAGATTTTTACAAATGTATCGCACTCATTATCCAGATGGAAATACCCAAAAATTTGCACGAGGATAGATAAACCCGAATGCGCTAAACGCGACCTGAACAAAAACGTTATATTAAGGCAGTATAATACTGCGCTATAAAATGCTTGATCCAGCTGTTCCCTGTCAGTGGACGAAAGATCACACGAAAACTGCTTAACAACCAGTTACGCACTGGATAGCCAACTATCGGCTTATACTAAGGTAACGAACTAATGAAACGCAGACACTTCACCAAGATATGCACATCAATAGTTTTGGCAGCTGGCAGCACCTCAACCGGATTGATGGCTGGTAACCACGGGGTGAGTTATCAACGAAGCCTGTTGCATAACCGTTCATCCGGCGCGTTGAAAACCGAACAATTAGTTATCGGAGAGCCATACCTGTTTTTCTATCCTTTTGTGACTACACCTTGCTTATTAGTAAAGCTCGGCAAACCGATTTCACTGCCAAATGACCCGGGAACTGAAACATGGCGTGGCGGTGTCGGACCTGAAAGTTCTATTGTTGCTTACTCTGCGATTTGCAGTCATAAAATGAGTCACCCCGCCAAAGAAATTTCTTTCATCAATTATCGCCATGATCCGATCAGTTACTTCAGCCATGAAGAAGGAAAGTCAGTAGAGAAAGCCGGACTTATCTCGTGTTGCTCTGAACGCAGCGTTTACGATCCATCTCAGGGTGCCAAAGTTCTGGGCGGCCCGGCACCTCATCCACTGGCAGCGATTGAGCTTGAATACAGTGAGGAAAGCGATGAGCTGCATGCGATCGGAAGCTACGGCGCAGACATGTATGATCGCTTCTTTGAAAAGTTCGGCTTCCGTGCATCTATGGAGCACGAAATTAGTGACCCGAAAACTCCGGCGAGCGAAACAGTCAACGTACAGAAACTTTCCGACTACACTCGGCAGACAATTACATGCTAAGTTTAATATCGCAAGCGCGGCAGTAAATTGCTGGCTCGTGCGGAACCGACCCCGCATGGGCCGGCCATATGTCAATAATCAGTCACCTTTGTTTGACTTGTGAAATATCCTGAGCTAGGTTTCGACCTGCTTCTACATTTTCCAACCTCACTACCTACACTCAACTGTCAGCCATGCTGCACAGGCTCAATTTCGCCAAG
>CAYLZS010000157.1:0-4229 GCA_964388065.1 uncultured Granulosicoccaceae bacterium | reverse complement strand
GTTGGTAGACACGGCCAACTCCTTTGAGAGTCTTTGTATGGATAAAAAGTATCTCGGGAAAAGCCCATCAATTTACAAGCATGTGAAACGTTATGGAGTTCTTCTGCCAGATTCAACAGACCCACTGTATGGGAAATGACTTTATCTGTATTATTAATCATGAGGGTTGCCTCTTGTGTTTTAAATGAAAAGTTTGCACTTCCATTAAAACCGGTAACCCTCACTTTTTAAAGACTGTTTCTAGCCTTTAATTTAAAGTGAACTGTCAGATTAAGTCTGAACTTCTACATTTAATAACACCACAGTCGGGCTTTGACGTAATAAAATATGTTTGACCCCACTGCTGTTCTGCCTGCACGAACCGTTCATGTAACACTACTACCTTAATCAGAAACACCGCGATCTGCCCTACTTCGAGCCGAAGCAGAACCATCCGGTTACCTACATTGGTGTGCGCGATATGATCACACTGAAAAAGCGCAATCTTCACTTGTGTCTTTAAAGACATGGGGTACTACATAAACTTCAGACATCTTCATCGATGAGCTTGCAGGGACAGTACTGGAGAACCTTATTTGGAGCATCATATGGTTTTTTACGAACAAATGAAGAGCGAATCACTTCCGCCTAACCCTCAAATTAAAAGTTTCTACTAATATTGAATCTGGGTAAGTTGAGTTTATGGTTTAGTGTTGCTTGATAGAAACGGACGTCCATATATGTCTATGCATACTCTTTCTCAGTAAGAGCTCGTCCCTGAGCAGTTTGCGTGTCCATTCATACTTCTACTCAGATGTTATCGAAACGATAAATAAATCTCATCATACAAATTACGTAAAATCCTGAATTCTTCGTCGATTTTTACGTCAAATGCTGTAAGCGAATCGTTACGGTGTCTGGTATCCTTACTTTTTACATCACTCTAAAGAGTAGATTGGACATTAAGGGGTCATAAGGGGTTACCAGTTGCAGGGACAGGCGCTTGCGCCCGTGATGGAGCTTATATGTCTCTGGAGCCTTGCTGGATTGCTGCCATGGAAAATAGGCTTGAGAATCGAAAAAGACTTGCTCGCCAAAGCACACAGTGGCTAAACATCCAATACTTCCGTCGCTCAATTGAGTTAAGCTTCGGTTCTTAATACCACCTCTAAAGCCGCTTTGAAACAGATTAACAGTCGTGAAGTCGGAAACCGCGGATTTGGCAGTAACGCTCTGCGCACCAGTATTTTAAGTGGAGCGGTTATCGGTGTATTGGTTGTTTTTGTCCGGGTTTCTCTTGCCGCCCTGATTTTCTCCGGTGACCTTAGTGTATTCCTTGCTGCCGGAATTGGAATTATGCTTCTGAGCTCACTGATTACAGGCTTAGTCGCAACCTGTTTTAGTGGCTTTTCTGTTTCAGTCAATGGCCCTCAGGATATCCCCTCTGTGTTGATTGGTCTGATTGCAGCCACGATTGTCGGTAGCTCTGCGCTCCCATTAGCAGACAATGTGTTCGCCACAATAGTTATGTTGATGGCAGTTTCAAGCTTAATCACAGGCGCCCTCATGTGGTGCTTTGGCCACTACAATCTCGGGAGTTTTGTCAGATACATTCCCTATCCGGTTATTGGTGGATTCATCGCCGGTACTGGCTGGTTATTGCTTACAGGCGGAATCGGCGTGATTAACAACGCCGGACTTAACCTTCAAATGTTAACGCCGGAGTCGGTAGTTTATTGGTTGCCCGCTGTCGTGTTTGCACTTATGTTGCTAGTAACCACCTCACGCTCTGATAATCCGATGTTACTGCCAGTTATTGTCGCGATTTCCCTGGCACTATTCTATGTAGCTGCAGCACTGATCGGTGGCAATTTGACAACTGGTTTGAGTATGGCGCTGTCCAATGGCTGGCTGATGGGCCCGCTACCGGATGGGGATCTTTGGCGGCCGGTGATTTTCACCACAATACAAAACGCGCAATGGAATATAGTGTTCGACAACACGGCTAGTTTGCTTACTATTTCACTGATCACAACTATCGCTTTTCTGCTCAATTGCAGCGGTCTTGAGGTGGTGACACGATCAGACATAGACCTTAATCGTGAGTTAAAGCTGGTAGGTTACTCAAATTTTCTTAGCTCAGCAATCGGCTCAACTCCTGTCTATCATTTTTTAAGTTTGTCCGCGCTCACCCATCGATTGGGGGCAACCAGTCGTGTTTCCGGAATTATGTTTGCGTTGATTATTGTCATTACACTGGTCGCGGGAACTCAGCTACTTAACTATGCTCCCAAGTTTGTTATTGCAGGTTTTCTTATTTATCTCGGACTGAGTTTCTTAACGGAGTGGCTATACGAGAGTTGGTTTAATCTACCAAAAACAGACTATTTCCTTATTTGGTTAATTCTGATCGTTATAGCAACTATAGGCCTGCTACAGGGGGTATTGACAGGCCTGGTAGTCGCGGTGATCTTGTTTGTAATGGCTTACACCAACACAGATGTTGTACGACGCACTTTCACAAGAGATAAATTCCAAAGCAATACAATGCGTGCACCGTTACTGGAGAGAATGCTCGAAGACAATGGTGAAAAATGTTACGTGATAGAACTACAAGGTTTTGTATTTTTTGGCATGGCACACAAATTACTCGACAGAGTAAAAGCAAGGATCACAGATCCGAGCCAGGTCACTTTGAATTTCCTGCTGTTAGATTTTCGTCTGGTAACGGGCATTGATTCTTCAGCCTCCTATTCGTTTTCGCGGCTTCAGCAGATAGCCGAGCAAAACAACGTTGTGCTTGCTTTTTCAAACCTTAGCCCGGCAATAAATAGCTACCTGAACGGCATGGAAAGCGGGAAACTGGAAGTCTACAAAGATATTGATCATGCAATTGCAAGTTTCGATGAAACCGAAATTAAGTTACAAATCGATGCTGGTAACAATATCGAACCAGTTCAGCTAATTGAATACTTCCAGAGTGTTCTGCAGGATGACCAGTCCTTATCTGTGCTGGAAAGAATCAGCCAATTCATGCAACTTGAATCGGCCGGGCCTGGTACTGTGCTGCTAAACGAAGGTGAACCGGTAGAACAACTTTACTTTATTGAATCCGGTGAGGTGTGCGCGCAAACGGTCCTGGACGATGGCTCGATCAAAACACTAAGAGTTCAAGGTGCTGGAACGGTCGTTGGAGAAATCGGTATTTACACCGGTGCATCCGCTACAGCCGATGTTATCGTCACGAAAGAAGCAAAAATATTCAGAGTATCCTCTCGAAATATAAAACGCATGGAATTAGAAGATCCTGATCTGGCTGTGGCCGCTCACCGTCTTATTGCGATCACCCTGGGGAGAAAGCTGACTCATTCGAGCAATGCAATGTTAGCTCTGCAAAAATAAAATGTTTCCCGGTAAAACCTGGGATTTCCTGCTTTAGCTATGAGTCTGTTCGGTAGAAATCTGTGCAGCGAGGCCTTGCCATATAGAGGGTGGTTTTTCAACTATTTGAGGCGTATAGCTGTTCTATCATCACGGAAATGATTGATGTTGAACATAGGCGGCTTCAAATTCTGCTCGCAAATATTCACCAAAGTGAATCGGTTCGAATAGAGCAGGTAGATAGCTTGTCTCCAGGTATCGAGGAACAAGTCGAGGCTCGACGGTTCCAGCAACCCCGAACAACCCACTCAATAAGCACAGCTCCCTACTCCCCGCTCAGTAACAGCGCCGCCCCTTTCTCTGCAATTGCAATAACCACCGCATTGGTGTTGCCTGAAATTACTGATGGAATGATAGAAGCATCCACAACATACAAATTATCAACACCACGCACCTTAAGCTGCTCGTCAACCACTGACGAAGGATCGACACCCATATGACACGTAGAAGTTGGATGGTAAACGGTTCCTCCAACGGCTCGACAATAGTCCAGCCACTCACCGTCATCCTGCACTGCGGCACCCGGAGCATGTTCCGCTTCTACATAGTCTTTAATCGGTGCCGTATTCATTATTTTGCGCTGCATTTTTAGTCCGTCAACCATCACCCTGCAATCGTTTTCTGTGGATAAAAAGTTATATCGAATAGCCGGAGCGTGCAGCGGATCTGATGATTGAATGCAAACTGACCCGCGAGATTCCACCTGCAGTTGCGATACCGATCCGGTAAATCCGGAAAACGGATCAAGATCCCCACCGGCCTTTGATGCACTGAAGTTGATGAAATACAACTGCGCATCAGGTCGTACA
>CAYLZS010000156.1:0-1943 GCA_964388065.1 uncultured Granulosicoccaceae bacterium | reverse complement strand
CGAAGACAGCGATCAGTTACTGGCAGAACTACAGAATGACGACTCACCGAACACTGACTGGATAATTGTTGAGCTGGACAAATCCGTCAATGGCATAAACGAGATCACCGAAACACTGCAGGGTGTTAACAACATAGATGCGATACACATCATCAGCCATGGTGACGGTGAAGGTATCCAGCTTGGCACCGAGAAGCTGACCGCTGAAAACTACGAACGCTACAGCAATGAGATCAGCGCATGGAGTGACACCTTCACAGATGAAGGCGATTTGCTCATCTACGGCTGCGATCTGGCCAGCACAGACGAAGGCAAATCGCTGCTTCGAGAACTGTCTGCAAGCTGCGACTGTGATGTCGCTGCCAGTGACGACACCACCGGCCATGAAAGCCTCAATGCAGATTGGGATCTGGAATTCCAGGTTGGTGAAATTTCCACCGAAGCAGAACTGCCTGTATCTGTGCAGAGCGGATGGCTGGGCACATTGCCACTGGACAATGCACCGACCGATCTCAGCAGCGGAATTGAATTAAACACCGATGGCGGGAACGACGCATTTTTTGCCACTACAAATGCAGCTTCTCTGATAGGTGGTTTGAGCCAGATCACTGTAGAGACATCGTTCGTCGCAGCAGATACCGGCGCTCTGTTTTTCTTTACCTATGCCACCGGGACTCAGGAGTCACTCGCACTGCAGGTGAACGCAGCCGGAGAGCTACTGCTTGATATAAACGGCTCCAATTTTACATCAACCGAAATTGACTACAACAGTTTTAAAGATGGGCAAATACACAATTTGTCTTTCTCATGGGAAAACACACACGGCACACTAAACATTTTTTTAGACGGTGAGATTGTCGACTCCACGAATGGTTTTCAGGTCGGTGAAACTATCGCATCGGACCCGATGAACTCTCTGACAATTGGACAGGATACCGACGCACCCTCCGCAAGCTTTACACCCGATCAAAATTTTCGCGGCACGATTCACGATTTTCGTCTTTGGGATGATGTCCGAACGCAGACAGAAATCCAGCACAACTATCAACAGAAAATAGATCCGGATCCAACCAAACTGCCAGATAATCTGATCGCAAACTGGCAAATGGATGAGCTAGCCGGCCCGTCAAATGACACATTGGTTGATATCGTCGCCGGACACACTCTTACAGTAGGACATGCTACAGGGCCCGGGCCCGGCTTCATAGAAAGTACACCTATGCTCGATTTAAACACCGTCGAGGATATTGCAAACGGCACTACTGTTGGTTTTGTTGTACCGACTGATCCGGACTTAGCCGTAAACCTGATAGAAGACGGTGGTTTTCATCAGGATACGATGCTCAACGCGTCAGATTCGAAGGTAGCTGGCGATCCTCTTGGCGCGTGGACTATTGATTCTGGCGAGATAGAACTTCAAACAGGACTGATTAGCAACGGTCCACAGGGTGGGCTGCCGCTTGAGCTCGGAGATGGTGGTCCGGCTGGCAGGATATCACAGACTATAGCCACTGACCCCGGCACTGAGTATCAGTGACCTTCGCATTCACAGGCGACTTTTCCGGCGGAGATCCTGTTAAGGACTTACGGGTCACAGCGGACTCAACGACTGACGATTTTTCGATATCCGAACCCAATAACTGGGCCCGGAACAACCCTTTGTGGGAACTGCGTGAATTCAGATTCGTCGCCACTTCTGCAACAACGACACTGTCCTTCGAATCACTGGATGCCATAACCAATGGTACTGCCATCATCACTGATATAGAAGTGAATGAGATACCACCAGCAGTCTCCGCGATTCTCCAACCATCAGTCTCCGCGATTCTCAACGGGGACCCCACCCTGCACTACAACGCTGGCACAGGAAAGTTTTACCAGGTCTCTGCGGCGCAGGCCTCATCCTTAGCAGATGCAACGGCAACATCGAATGCTAACGTGCT
>CAYLZS010000155.1:0-8619 GCA_964388065.1 uncultured Granulosicoccaceae bacterium | reverse complement strand
AGATAATGCAACCGGTCACGTTGTCTTTACAGCGGAAGCGGATATTTTCTCAGACCCGACTGTGGTCAGCTGCACCATAGCTGATGCTAGTGCCCTGGTGTCGAACGAAGCAACGATTACGGTTGACTCTCCGCAAACTGCGCCACTCGCTATCGATGATGAGAAGCTGGATCAGCTTCTGTCACAACCGGTGACGGTATCTGTTGTTGCAAATGACTCTGATCCGGAAGGTAACCTGGATCCGACTACTGTTATGTTGATCGATCCTGCCACCGGTGCACCGGTCACTGTGTTGCCAGCTGCCGGTGAAGGTGTATGGCGAGTTGATCCGGTAACCGGTGATGTCACATTTACACCGGATCCCGGTTTCCTCTCTAACCCAACACCGGTCGAGTACTTTCTATCCGACACCACCGATATCGCATCGAACCCTGCGACGATCACCATTACTTTTGTGGAGCCGGCAAGAATTGCAGGTACGGTCTGGCTTGATGCTGACAGGGACGGACAGATTGGTGACGATGAGCAACGCAAGTCTGGCTGGACGCTAAATCTTCTTGATAGCAATGGCAATGTCGTCGCCACCACGGTCACAGATGCAGACGGAAACTATCTGTTTGAAGAACTGGTACCTGCGGAATACACCGTTGAGTTCTTTAATGAAAACGGCGTCTTCATTGACAGCGAGCAAACACAGGGGCCGATAATTTCAGGTGAGACTATCCTGTTGCCTCTGCCAGTGGATCCGAGTGGCGTGGTGTACGACAGTATTGCGCGCGTACCCGTAGAGGGCGTGGTGCTTAATCTGGTTAATGCATCGGGTACTTTGGTTGATGAGCTCTGTCTGCGAGAAATGCAGCAAGGCCAGACCACAACAGCAGATGGCCTCTACGCGTTTGATGTGCTGCCTGGTGCGGATGCGAGCTGTGGTACGACGGAAGTGTATCGTATTGAAATTGCATCGGTACCTGACGCATTTCGTCCTAATTTCTCTTCCATTATACGACAGGAAGGCGCTGCCAGTTGTGGCAGTCCAGAGATAGGGTGTGCTGTGTCAGGCACATTTGATTCTGATCCGGTTGAATCACTGTGCACCGTCGATACCATTAGCGCTACCAGTGCCTGTGAAGTTCAACCGCAACCGGACGCACCGGCGGACGGTGAGAGTACTCGCTATTTTGTAGAGTTCGAAATATCTTCTGGTGATCAGAATGTGATCTTCAATCATATACCGATTGATGCCAGAGCGAATGACGCTGAGATCTTGCTCTCCAAAAGTGCAGACGTCAGAGAGTCTGCAATTGGGTCACTGATTCGCTACACAGTAATTGCTGAAAACCTCAAACAGGTACCTGCTGTTGAGATAGAAATTGTCGATACACCACCGGCTGGATTTGTCTATGACCAGGGTAGTGTATTGCTTACCCGACAGGGTGCAGATGGTTCACTGAATACAGACGATGATGTCACGACTGAACTTGCCAGTGTACTGGCTGAAGATCTTACCTTTGCAGAGATTGATTTTGCCGCAGAAGAAACGGTACAGATTACTTATGTAATGAAGGTCAGTACCGGTGTGGTCAACGGCCGCTACGAAAATAGCGTTAACGCGAGTGGTCCAAACGGTGAAGCCAGTAACACAGCGGTAGCGGGTGTTGAAATTATATCTGATCCGGTGCTCGGTGAGGCAACACTGATTGGTAAAGTATTTTTTGATCGCGACCGTGACGGCATTCAGGATGCCGCCAGCATCAATGAATTGTTGTTGAGCAGTAACTACTACGGAACCATCTCACTGCCCGATATGCCACCTCGTGACAGTGTTGAAGATGATCCCAAACGCCGTGCGATCACCATCAATATGCCGCGCACTTCTGACAACAGATTCAGGATCTCAACCCGTGAAGGGACAAGAATCGATGTTGACCAGAACGGCACCATCACAGAGGCGCATATTGGCGCACGTGCAAGAGGCACGAACGCTCAGGATCTCAAAGTCTGTACCCGTCACACCACAGGTATACCGACGCTTGCCGATGGCACGCTTGGCAGTACACCAGTTGACGTTGTAGAGATTGTACTGAGTAACATCGGCATTAGTGAGCCAGGTATTCCCGGAGCCAGGCTGGCAACTGTTAGTGGTCTGCTGATAGAAACCGATACCTACGGCAGATTTAGCGTACCCGATATAGATGTTGGCAGTATTGGCATTGGTCGTAACTACATATTAAAAGTTGATCCGTCTTCTCTTGAAGACGGTGCACGCTTTACCACTGAAAACCCTTATGTGTTGCGGCTGGACAATAGTGCGCTGAACAAAATGAATTTTGGTGTGTTGCTGCGTGAACCGCAAGACAAATATTCTACAGCGTGCGAGCCGCAGCTGGCGGCGGCATATAAAACTGTAGAAGTTAGCCTCGGCGCAGTTTTCTTTGATACCGATGATGCGTCTATTCGCGAAGATCAGCGCGGTGTGGTTGCCGACATTATAAAGGCGCTGCGTGACTACGGTGGTGGTGAAATCACCATTGGCGCGAATACGGATAGCCGCGCATCGCATCAATACAATATTGAACTTGCTGAGCGCAGAGCTAAGTCCGTTCGTGATGTCATCCGCCGAGCACTCGGTGATGAGTTGATGTCGGATGTAAAAGTCGAAGTCGATCCTGCTGTATACCAGGAGGCTGAACGATGAAAAAGAATTCGTTGAGCTGGTCGATTTCAATGGTACTGCTCGGTGGTACAACCGGACTGCTGCCTCAGGCTGCAGTATTTGCAGAAGAGGCCCCTGCACCGTACACGCTAAAAATTATTAATCACGGTGAAGCCGCACCACAGGCAGACAATAATACATCTGCAGGTCGACAACAGAATAGAAGAGTAGATGTAACGCTGAAAACCAAAGTGCCGGTTGCACCTGAATTACCGGCACCGGTAGCAGCAGCTGCCAGGCCCGTGGCTGTGCTGCGCAATAGCGACGACGATGTTATTTCCAACCGTACTGAGAGCGGTGGCGGCACCTTCTGGGTATCGGAAGATCCGACTTCATTTGATAGGTTGCTTGGGTTGGAAGTGCCCGCAAACGTCAACCTTGGTACTGGTAATTCATTTGAAAAACCGGTGCAATTTTCAATAGCTACCAACTACGGCAAGTTTATAGATCGCTGGCAGATACTGATTCTCGCTCAAGGGAGTGAGATTGATGATGAGCCATTGTATACCTTTGACGGTACTCTGACCGGGATCATGACTCAGGTCGAATGGAACGGCGAATTTTTCTCTGACAGACAATTGCAGGTGGGTGATAAGTACGACGTCGCGGTGCGAGTCTATGACAAGGATGGTAATTTTGATCAGATTGCGTCAAGAGCTATATCAATTGTCGAGGAAGATCACAGCGAAGCTTTGGATAACACATCTGATCTGGTCGATAATCCTGCAATTAAAAATCTAAGGAAAAATCTCAAAGACTCTGGCCAGAAGTTTATTCGACAGTCTATATCGGTTGCTGGCAGCACTGTGGTGGTTCGTGGTACTGATCTGGCCGAAGTTCGAACTGTTGCTGTAAACGGCGAGCAAGTGGCTTTTGACGAAGACGACAGCTTCTCTGTCGAATACATTTTACCCCCAGGCGATCACGAATTTAACGTAAGTTCCAGACGCAGATCCGGTGAAGAGATTAACCGCAGGCTCGACGTTGAAGTAAAGCCTGGTCACTTTTTTATTGTCGGGCTCGCCGATCTGACCGTTGGTGAGAATTCAATCCGTGGCAGCGTTGAGCCGCTGGCGGCAGATGATGATCACTTTGGAGGAGATCTTTTTGTTGATGGTCGTCTGGCTTTCTACCTGAAAGGAAAAATAAAAGGCAAGTATCTGCTCACTGCACAGATGGATACCGGCACTGAAGATATATCGGAGCTGTTTGATGATTTTGTTCGCACCGATGAGCGCAGTTTATTCAGAAGGATTGAACCTGATGATTATTATCTGGTTTACGGTGATGACGCGAGCGTTACCAAAGATACTGATAGCAAGGGTAAGATCTATCTGCGTGTTGACTGGGATAAATCCCATGCGCTTTGGGGCAACTTTAACACCGCGTTTAGCGGAACCGAGTTCGCACCGTTCAACCGGAGCTTGTACGGTGGTCAGTTTACTCACAGTAGCCTCGCTACAACCTCTCTGGGCGATAGCAAAACAGAGATCTCGGCTTTTGTATCTGAGTCGCAAAGTGCGTTCAGGCATAACGAATTTGCCGGCACCGGCGGTAGTCTTTACTACCTGCGCGATCAGGATATCGTATTAGGTTCTGAGAAAGTTTGGGTGGAAGTCAGACGAGACAACAGTGAGCAGGTAATACAAAGAATAGTACTTGAGCCCGGTCGCGATTATGAAATTGATGAGTTTCAGGGTCGTATTATTCTTACCCGCCCACTGTTAAGCGTATCTTCGGAAATAGGCCCGTCTATTATTCGTGATGAGCCTCAGGCGGGTGACAAGACCTTTCTGGTTGTAGACTATGAATATGTACCTGCTGATTTTGTCAGCGGTGATGCAGGTGTTGGTGCGCGCGGTAAGCGCTGGATAAATAATCACATCGCGATTGGTGGTACTTTTGCTCAGGAAAATCGTGATACAGATGACTATAAAGTCAAAGCGTTTGATGTCACTTTAAAGAAGACTGACCGCTCCTTTCTTCGATTTGAAGTTGCGGAAAGTGAATCCAGCCAGACATCCGGGAGTTTTGAGTCTGACGATGGAGGCTTAACATTTACGCCCTTTAACGCTAACACCGGGTCCACATCCGGTGCTGCTGTAGGATTCGAGGCTACCTTAGCTGCCAATGATTTTATTGACTTTGATACACCGGTTACTGTTGACGGCTGGGCAAAGCACAGGGATGAGGGATTCTCAACCTCGAGCCTTGATACTGGCACAGATGTAACTGACACGGGTATCGAGGTAGTTGCCGAGCTAAGTGATGTGTTAAGTATATCGGGTCGCGCCATTCGCCTTGAGAAAGAATCCCAAAGCAGAGACTCTATGGTCGCTTTGCAGGGAGATTATAAATTTTCCAACAGGTTATCGCTGAGCGGTGAGTTGCGCCGAATAAACGATGAAGATCTTGCCTCCGGTACCAGTGAGTCTGCAACCCTTGCGGCAGGTAAAGTGAGTGTCCAGCTGACTGATTCTCTGGATGTATACGGTATTGCACAGGGTGCGCTTGATCGCAGTGGAAACTATCAGAGTAATACACAGTTAGTTTTCGGTGCGAATGCCAGAATTGATGATCGGCTGAGTGTTGGTGGTGAATTTAGCACCGGTGATCGTGGTACTAATCTGTTGCTGGGTGCTGAGCACCATCTGACTGATACTTACAGCATTTACAGTAACGTGAATCTACTTAATGATCGAAGCGATTCCTTTGAGCGTACAGTAACGCTTGGGCAACGAAAAACTGTTTCTGAGAAATTAAAAGTCTACACAGAGCATCAATTCAGTACCGAAGACGCCAGAAAGGGTTTGACCAACACGATCGGGCTGTCGACTACGTTTAATCGCTATGCCACAGGTACCTTGTCTTTTCAGTCTTCACGCATTGAAGACGAATTTAACGATGATATTGAGCGTGATACGGTTACTGCCGGCTATAGTTTCAGAAGAGAGAAAAGCTTTTTTACCAGTAAGCTTGAATTCAGGAAAGACAGATCAGAGGATGTCGACACTGACCAGTGGGTGACGGTTAATAATATAGAGTACCGCCATTCTCAGTCGTTGCGAATACAGGGGCGTTTCAATCTTTCATCAACAGAAGACAACATTGCCAATGACGATGCGGAGTTTACCGAAGCAGGTATTGGTTTCGCGTTCCGTCCGGTTACCAATGACCGACTGAATCTTCTGGGTCGATATACTTTTCTGCGTGATCTGCCACCGCTATCGCAAAGTGATGAGACAGAAAAACGCTCTGCGATTATAAGTATGGAAGGCCTTTATGAGCTTGGCCAGCGCTGGACTATAGGTGGCAAGCTCGCACACCGCGATGGTGAAATCCGGGTTGACAGATTTGGCGGCGACTTTGTTGGCAACGATGCCAGCCTTGCAGCAGTTCGTTTCCGTTATAAAGCGTTCTTCGGCATTGACGGGCTGGTGTCCTATCAATGGCTGAACTCGGATGCAACAGACAGTCTGCGGCAGGGTGCACTGTTATCACTTGGCTATTACGTTGCCAATAATCTGCAGTTTTCGGTCGGCTACAACTTTACATCATTTGACGACGATCTCGGCAATGATGACTATGACGTTGGCGGATGGTTTTTCAACCTGGTAGGAAAGTACTGATCGTACTATTGCGGTTGTTTGGTGTGGTTTGTTGAATTCAGGAGAAGCGAGGTAAACCGCTTCTCCTGTCACTACAGTTTTTTCTAGAACGCACCTTGTAATTCGGCTACCAGCTCGGAACCCATAGCGGTACCGCCTTTGAGAAACGCTCTGCTCATACCGTTCCAGAGTGCATCGCAAAAGATGGTGGATTCCGGCTTCGCCATGTACGAGATAAACTGCCTGAGATCGTCATCGCTAAGTGCCTCGTAAGTGTAAGCCATAGTAGCGTGGTACTCTTCATTAAGCGAATCTAAGTCTGATAATATCGAGGGCGCAACCATTGCTCGGACTTGCTCCACAGACGCTGGCATGCCCATAGCCGACATCATCGAGTGACTCATTACAGTTGCTGCATCAATGGCGATTCTTTCTGCGTTGTCTGAACCCATGATGACAAGATCGAGTTGCGTAATCAGTTTTTCGCGTTCGGTTGAAAGCGCAAGTCTCTCACCGTCTTTAACTCGCTGGCTAATCTGATATTGATCCTGCCTGTGTGCGTCAGCAATACGCTGTCCAAGCGGCGTGTCGTAAAAAGCCAGCTGTTGTGAGATCTCGCTTTTGGTCAGGCGCTCGTTCAAGCTGTCACGAATGCTATTGTCAAACAGAGACTGAGTCAGATTGTTTGAAGCTGCGCGATTAATAATAGTTGCGAGTTGTGGATCACCCACCTGAGCTGTTAGTGCTTCCGCACTCATTTCATCGTCAATGGATTTCGGTATTGCTGCGATGGAGCTTGTGATGCCGGTGACATCGAGCAATCTTTCGAGGTCGGTGCCTCGGTCAGTGTCAGCGCTTGCAAGACCGGTGAATGAAAAGACGAGTGCTACTAATGGCAATTTTAGTTTACTGAGCATGGTAAATCTCCTTTTGTACTTCCTGTGAATGCCCTGCCAGGCTTCCGAAGCCAATCTTGTCGGCTGTACTGAGGAAAACTTGAGGAATAGTCTGCTGTGACGATGAGTAATGGCACGCCCCAGACAAATTGACTGGGTCAAAAGCAGTCACACATTAGGGCGGGACGAGATCTTTATCAGGGCTTGACGAGAAAAGTATATTGGGCGGCTCGTAATTAATTATAATTTTCGGAAGTGACCCCAAACTCTTTTGTCCCGCCACAATTAAAAATATGACCACCAGAATTGTTCAGAAACACCCCGAACGTGGAACTCGTGAGTTCGAACTGGTTGACGACTCGATCGAATATCGGATCTGCAGTGATTTCGGTAATGAAGAACTGTCAGTCGTACTGTCTGTATTGTCGCCCGAGCCAATCGTGGATGGGCCAATGATGTATTTTGTCAGTGAGGTAAATCGCGAGGCGTTGATCAAATTGTTCGTCGATTTGCCGGATGCTGAGACGTTCGCTAATTTTGTACGTACTGTGAAGCAGCGTATCAGGGAAGAGGACTTCGGCAAGCCCGCTGCAGTTAACCGAAAATCTGCGATTACAAAAGAGCAGGTCGACACAACCATTCGCATGCTGGAAACTTACCTGGATCCCGCGAGCATTGATGAGTTGCTGTCGATGCTTAACCATCTCGCTGAAGTACCGGGTGATCAACAGCGGCTCGATCAGGTTGTGGAAGCCTTCAATAGTCTCGGTGTACAACAAGGACCGGTGCTTAGCTACGCTCCGTTCTTTAACACGCTGCTTTCGAGCACAGACCTTGATGATCTGAGCTAAGAGCGTACTTTTCACGCGCAAGTTACCGAGATAAGTTATGTCAGCACAAGTCGAAATTTACGGTACCAGCTTCTGTCGGCATTGCCTTGCTGCTCGTGGGTTGCTGGACGCGAAGCAGATCGAATATACCGAATACCTAATTGATCTAATGCCACTGGAGCGCGCTGAGATGCTGCGCCGCTGTGGGCGAAAAAAAGTGCCGCAGATATTGATAAACAGCGTGCCAATTGGAGGTGACGAGGATCTAATGGCTTTAGATGCGAGCGGTGAACTGGACCGGCTGTTGAAACTTATCTGACGTCCTTCCCACAGGCAAAGCAGCCTGATTCGAACGCTGTCCCGTGACTGTGCATTCAGAGATTGTGAATAACAAGGTACATACTCTCGGTACCTCTGGATTTGGCTCAGAGTAAGCTTAACCGCACCGTGAAAAGCCAATCGCAACTGCGTTGGCTTTTCCACTTATAACTACCTAAAGCCGATGATGCCGAACTCTCCTCCCGGCGCATCGGCTTTTTTATGAGAAAGTACAAAGTAAGTTATGCCGATCT
>CAYLZS010000154.1:0-3089 GCA_964388065.1 uncultured Granulosicoccaceae bacterium | reverse complement strand
CTTCTAATGACGTGATAAAATTAGACTTCCAGGATCTAATTAAGCGCACACGCGTTATAGTGAGTTCTGCTGAGGTTTGTGCCGCGTCCATTGTAAGTGATTCTACGGCCGAAGTGGCATGTGTTGCAAAAAAGCTCAACAATTTTTCGTGCTATTCAATTGTTTCCCGTTGTCTAGTTAAGAAATTGTGTCTTAAAGTTTCTGTGTGCAAAGAAGCAGTTCAATATCGTATTGCAATGAGTGTTGTGTTTGTGATGTGAAATTTGATAATGGTGTTTTTATTCAATTAAATTGTTTAGTGTCTGATTTGCTTTTTGACTATAGTTTACTTCTTGGTTGTGATGGCATTAAGAACTTAGGGGGGTTGTTGATAGATCGTAATAGCATTGTGCATTTTTCAAAACCTGATACTGCAGCTGTTTCTCTTCCTATTTCTATAGACGATGCTGATTTCGTGGCAAGCTTTGCCGACAAGAAGTGGTCAGTAAAGTGGAAGTGGAAAGACGGCTGCCATACGCCAAAGCTCAGCAATACTGTCGCTCAGTACCGGATCAAGCCATCTGCTGTTGCCGAATACGATGCCGAAGTCTCAGATTGGATCAGGCGTGGTTGGCTCGTGGAATTCGATGGCGAACATGAGGGAGTGATTCCTCTGATGGCTGTGGTTCAGTTGAACAAAGCAAAGGTTAGACCGGTTATGGATTACCGAGAACTGAATCAGTACGTATCTAGCCACACGGCTGAGAGTGAAATATGTGGTCAAAAACTGCGAGAGTGGAGGAAACTTGGGGATAATCTTGCCATCATTGATTTAAAGAAAGCTTACCTCCAGATCCATGTTGACTCTGAGCTACACAAGTATCAGGTGGTGATCTACAATGGGAAGAAGTATTGCCTAACAAGACTCGGATTTGGACTGAACTGTGCTCCCAGAATAATGACGAAAATTCTCAGGAAGGTCTTTTCCCTTGATCCCGATGTCCAGGCCGGCGTTGATTCTTACATTGACGATATTGTCGTCAACAAAGACATAGTTTCTTGCCCAAAGGTTCTTTCGCTGCTTCAGGAATATGGATTAGAAGCTAAGGCTCCTATTGATCTCGACGGCGCACGTGTTCTGGGTTTGAAGGTCGAAAATATATCAGGAAATCTGATGTGGCGTAGAGATAATGTCGTCCAATCATTTCATGAAGTTTCAACTAAAAGAAAACTTTTTTCCTTATGTGGACAGCTGCTGGGTCACTTTCCTGTGGCCGGCTGGCTGCGTCCGGCATGTAGCTACATAAAAAGGCTTTGCAACAAAATGAACTGGGATGACATGCTTGACGAGAATGTGCTGAATTGTGTCGCCGACCTCTCACGACGTGTCACGACTGAAGATCCCGTGGCAGGTACATGGAGCGTTTCAAGTGCTAAATCAGTGACTGTGTGGTGTGATGCTAGTTCCATAGCTTACGGAGTCGTTCTCGAGGTGGATGACAAGAAAATCGAGGATGGGTGTTGGCTCAGGAAGGAAAAGGATCCAATGCACATCAATATTGCTGAGCTGGAAGCTATTCTGAAAGGTGTCAACATGGCTCTTCAGTGGGGTTTCAAGTCCATGATTATCTGCACGGATTCTGCAAGTGTTTTTGGCTGGCTGAAGAGTATCATTGATAAAGACAGACCGGTGCGAGTTTCTGGCTTGAGCTCTATTCTGGTAAAGCGTAGGCTAGAGCTGCTTAAGAGTCTCTTTGAGGAACTTGATGTCAAAGTCACTGCTCGTCATATCACAACGTCCAAAAACCATTCAGATGCCTTGACACGTGTACCTCAGAAATGGCTCTCTCAAAACGTTGCGGCAGTTAGTATGTCTTCCAGCAATCATGTGGACCTTATCAAAGCCATCCATTCAAACTATCACCAGGGTGTGAAGAAAACGTTGTACTTTTGCAGAAGGCGTCATCCAGAGCTAGAAATCTCATCTCAGATGATACAAAATGTCATCAGATGGTGCGAAAGGTGCAGAGCCATTGACTCACAACCGGTACGAATTGAAGTTGGTGTTTTAGAGGTGGATGAAAACTGGAGTCGTATTGCCTTTGACGTTACCCACTTTGACAATCGCAAATATTTGACATTAATTGATTGTGGTCCAAGTCGATTCTCAGTCTGGAAGCCAATTGTAAGCGAAAGCGCTTCTGAACTGACCAAGGCGGTTGAAACTGTGTTTCGTGAGCACGGGCCTCCAAGCGAAGTTCTACTGGATAATTTTTCAACATTCAAGTCTGAAATGTTCTCCGACATGCTTGACCGGTGGAGCGTACGACGTTGGTTTCGCTGCGCTTACAGGCCACAGGGAAATGGCATCATTGAGAGGCATCACCGAACAATTAAAAGAATGGCCTCAAGAAGTAAATCTTCAGTTCTTGACATGGTGTTCGGATACAATCTCTCTCCCAGAAAAAACGGAGTTTCCCCCGCGAATCAAATATTTAAGAACAATTGGAGGTGGAACCTGGATAAGAACGTCGAGAGCCCATTGCGAATTTATCTTCCTTTTTTAATATAGGCGATGCGGTGCTGGTCAAACCCAACAGCAGTCGATGCACAACTGAGTGGCAGAAAAGCAAGGTCACAAAGGTTAACAGCAGATGGAACGTTGAGGTCAATGGAGTCCCAAGGCATGTTCGCGACATCCGCCACAGCCGTCTACCAAGTGTCGAAGTTCAGCAAACTGCACCTGTCATAGAAAGGCCAGTGCGTGAAGTCCGGAAGCCAGCTTATCTGCGTGATTTTGTGTTGTATTAAAATCTTTGATGATTTCGGTGGAGTGTTGTATTTTGTTTGCTTATTTTATCTATTTTGTGTTTTCGAGTTTATTCCTTTTTTCATTTAGTTCTGTTTATTTTTATTGTTGCTGCTGTTGTTTATAATCTCCATTCACATTTTACTCTGACGGCGGAATTTTAAATTATGCCGCGCAGTTATTGACACTCGGTGAGTCGTTTTCGTAGTTTGGGGTTTTTGTAAAGATTAGTATTGTTTGTTAGAATCAGTTGTTATTTCATTTATATTTGTTGTTAGTTTTGTTCAATAGTTAATTGTTT